>CACZPU010000051.1 GCA_902783165.1 uncultured Prevotellaceae bacterium | reverse complement strand
TGGAAGGTGGCACCATGGGAGGCTATGGCATAATCCCAACGCCACTGACTCTTACGCAACAGACTCTGAATGGGTTTCATCTCTGCTTCGGATGCACCTTTCTCAATGATGAACTTAGCTTCAAAATGCGCCTTGGCAAGTTCTTGTTCAGCGCGGTCGCGCACTTCTGTACACTTTGCCTGACGGTCGTAGACGTTCTGACGGAGCACCTCCGCATCCTGACGATGGCAAGTCTGACAAGTGCGGTCGATATTTGCCAGCGGCGACATGATGTGGTGGTCTGTGAACTTCACACCACCATCCTGCTTATATGGCATGTGGCAATCGGCGCAACTCACGCCACGTTGCGCATGAATCCCCTGCAGAGCAATCTCATAACCAGGATGCTGTGCTTTGAGAATAGGTGTCTTCGACAACGGATGGATATAATCGTAGAAACCTATCTCATCGTAATACTCCTCGGCTGCCTCGCATGTCATGCCCTTGTCTTGCGGGAACATCAGGTAATTGGCCTTGCCCGGATTCTTCGGATCGTCGGGCTTGATGAAGTAATACTCTGTGTGACATTGTGCGCAGACCAGTGAGCGCATCTCCTGATGACTTGCCTTACGGACATCCTTACCTGCACGAGCCCATGCTTCATATAATGCAGGACGGGCGGGGCGCAAGTCCATAGTACGTGCATCATGACAGTCGCTGCATCCCACGGTATTGACTATTTCGCCTCCAAGTTCACTCCATTTCGCAGCATAGTAGTTGCCCGGATCAAAAACCGATTTGGAACTGCTCAGTTCGCGCATCATACGTGCCACATCAGGGCCTTTGCAGGTCCAGCAGGTAGCAGGCTGCATGTCGGCATCGCCATCAATACCCGGATTACCTGTGCGCAGAATCTTTCGCAAATCGTCCAAACAATGTTTGTGACCACGTGGGGTGTTGTAGTGACGAGAGAAAGCATAGCCTGCCCAGAGGACAACCATCTCCGGACGAGCCTCAAGCACATCAACCTCTTGCGAACTGTTGTACTTCGACACAAAAGAAGTGTCTTCTGTCATGGCCCATGTTTCGTATTCGCGAGGATAGTCGGCCTTGAACTTCTCGTTTTGGGCAATGATAGAATCGGTGAACTCCGTCCGCTTGTTGTTAAACACGCTTACCACCTCTGCCCTACGCTCCATGAGCGACGACACGAGCAAACCCAACAGGAAAACGACAACCATTGTTCCTCCAAACAAAAGCCATCCTTGCCATTTCTTTAATTGCTTTGCCATAATAGTATGTATTTTTTATATTTTCTTCTTTTCTTACTTTTTTATCTGCAGAACACAACAACTGTTCTCGCAAAAAGCGAGAACACTTTATTTCCTACCTAAAGCCTTCTGGAGCCATTCGGGCACCGGACTGGGTGGCAACGGAGTGACGCCCTCGGCATTGGGCGTACTGCTCAGCGAATTCATGCCACCATGCGGCACGTTGCGATGACAATCCCAACAAGCCTTGCCTTCACCTTTCTTGGCCATCATATAATCGATGCGCCCTGTTTCCACAAATTCCTGATTAAGCTGTGTGTGACAACGGATGCAGTTGTCCATGATAACTTCCGCCGACATGGTTTCTGCCATAATGGCCTGACGCTCGGAATGTGCCACAAAATAGGCGGTATGCTTCAATCCGTCCATAGCCTTGAATCCATATTTCATGGCTAGATTCTGATGAGGCACATGGCAATCGTTACATGTGGCATCACGCCCATGCGAGGAGTGCGACCACGATGCGTAATAGGGAGTCATGATATGGCAGTTGACACATGCAGAAGGATTGTCACCTATAAAATAAGTGTGCGCACGAAGCAAATACATGAACAATGCCCCCAAGCCGACAATGACACCTCCTGCAACAAGCAGAAACACTTTCTGCTTATAGCTGAACGCATTCTTGATCGACTGTATTGTATCATTTATCATAGTAATCGTATTTGTTTCAAGTCCTAAGGCAAAAATCTACCGCAAATATAACAAATACATTTTTAAATACCAAACAAAAGACAAAGTTATAAAGAATCTTTTAGAATACTAACGAATATTAACAAATAGGGTAAATATCCACACAAATATGGATACAAAATTATCCCACATGTTAATTTGTTTAAACATTAGACTGATACCACAACATGTCGCTCTTGATAGCAAGTGGCATTGGTATATTGTCGGTAAAGAGTTGTCCTGTGCCCAATCCTTGTGGCATGGCAATGCCTGGCCCATAGACAAAAGCAGTGAAATGGGCAATGGCATTCAGTCCGACATTGCTTTCCAAAGCACTGGTAATCCAAGACGAGATATGACGTTCTCGTGCCAATCGAATCCATTCTTCAGCGCCTGTCATACCCCCATGGAGCGAGGGTTTCAATATGATGTATGCTGGCGAGATGGTATCGAGCAGTTCCTCCTTCCGAGTTGTGTCATTAACACCGATGAGTTCCTCGTCAAGAGCAATAGGCAGAGGCGATTGGCGGCATAGTGAAGCCATGGCCGTCCACTGATGTTGATGGATGGGCTGTTCTATGGAATGGATGTCGTATTGTGCCAGTTTTTCCAGTTTGGAGAGGGCATCGTTGGGTGTGAAAGCGCCATTAGCATCAACCCTCAGCTCTATTTCGTTGCGATTGAAATGTTGACGGATGATACGAATAAGGTTGAGTTCGTGTTCAAAATCAATGGCACCAATCTTCAGTTTGATACATCGGAAACCTGCTTTCATTTTTTCCTCCATCCTGGAAAGCATCTCATCGTAGCTGCCCATCCAAACAAGGCCATTGATGGGAATGCCCTCCTTGCCGAGGGCAAAGGGTGTGTTGAAAATGACCGGACTACCGGCAAAAAGATTCAGCAAGGCTGTTTCAATGCCGAAAAGCATGGACGGAGCCTCTTTGATGGACGAGAACGAGGGTTGCTTCTGGGAGACAAACGACAGGAGGGCTGAAATATCTTCTCTACGGTAACACTCTTCTTCCATCTCGTCCAAACATTTATCCGACTCAAGCCGCCTGCAAACCTGTTCGCAATAACGCGAAAGGACGGTAGCATAATCGGGAATGTCGTCACACGAAAGATTAGGCAAAGGTGCACACTCACCCATGCCTTGCCGACCACGATGGTCTTTAAAGGTGACAAACCACGAGCGGCGTACAGTATAGATGCCGCGCGATGTGCCCGCCGGCTGCTTGAAATGGAACAGCCGCTCCTCGATACTATACGTCATGAGCCTATGGGAGAATGGGATATTGGTCGAAATCGGGCTTGCGTTTCTCAAGGAAAGCCTTTCCACCTTCTTGCGCCTCGTCCAGATAATAGTAAAGCATGGTGGCATCGCCAGCCAGCTGCTGTATACCGGCTTGCCCGTCAAGTTCGGCATTCAGCCCAGCCTTGATCATGCGTAAAGCCAATGGTGAGCGCTGCATCATGATTTCCGCCCACTCCACGCATGTGTCCTCGAGTTCGGCCAATGGCACCACCTTGTTCACCATACCCATGGCCTCAGCCTCCTTGGCTGTATATTGCTGACAGAGGAACCATATCTCGCGGGCCTTCTTCTGACCAACCATCCTTGCAAGATAACTGCTTCCGAAACCAGCATCGAAAGAACCCACCTTAGGACCGGTCTGTCCGAAAATGGCATTCTCAGACGCGATGGTCAGATCGCACACCACATGCAACACATGACCGCCGCCAATGGCATAGCCGTTGACCATCGCTATGACTGGCTTAGGCAACCGGCGAATCTGCATCTGCACATCCAGAACATTCAGCCGGGGCACACCGTCTTCACCTACATAGCCTCCCCTGCCCTTTACATGCATATCGCCGCCTGAGCAGAACGCATGCTTCACATCTTCCAGTTTCTTTCCCTCGGGAACTGGCGAAAGGGCACCGGTAAGCAGAACAACGCGAATCTTCGGGTCTTCGCGACAAACAGTCAAAGCCTGTGATATCTCCCAAGTGGTTCTGGGTGTGAAGGCGTTGCGATACCTTGCACGGTTGATGGTGATCTTTGCAATATGATTGTATTCCTCAAACAGGATTTCCTCAAAGTCCTTGATTTTGTTCCATTTTCTTTGTTCCATGATTATTCCGATTCAAAAAGATAAAAAAATGCTTTCCTGTTTGCAAATATACGAAAAAACAATCAACATCGCTCATTTTACCGAAAAAAACATTATCTTTGCAGACAATTATTGACTAATCCTTACCATTATGCTCCAAATCCGTTGCAAAAACAACAATATGACCAAGAGTTTCCCTGAGGGAACATCGCTGTTAGACGTGTATCAAGCTTTCGCCGACGACATCAACCTTCCCTACCCAGTGGTCTCGGCCAAAGTAAACAACGCCTCCCAGGGTTTGAAATTCAGGCTTTTCCAAAACCGCGATGTGGAGTTTCTTGACGCCCGCGAAGGAAGTGGACACCGCGTATATGTGCGTTCGCTCTGCTTCGTTTTATATAAAGCCACCCAAGATGTGTTCCCCGGCTCTAAACTGTTTATCGAGCACACCATCTCGAGAGGTTATTATTGCAACTTCAAGAAAAAGAATAACGAGCCACTTGCTGAAGGAGACGTCGAGCAAATAGCCGAGCGCATGCAGGAAATCATCAGCCTCGACATGCCATTCCGCCGCAACGAGGCCACGACAGAGGAGACCATACGTGTGTTTGCCGAACGTGGATTCATGGACAAAGTAAAACTTTTGGAAACCAGCGGGCAGATTTACAGCGACTACTACACACTGGGAGACACCGCCGACTATTATTACGGACCGCTCGTTCCATCGGCAGGATACCTTACCGTATGGGCTTTGGAACCCTATCACGATGGTATGCTGCTGCGAGTTCCCGATTGGAACAACCCTACTGTGCTGGCAGAGAAAGCCGATATGCCGAAAACATACGGGATGTTTGCCGAGAAAACGCGCTGGGACATCATCATGCGGCTCTCGAATGCGGGCGATGTGAACAAAGCCATCATGCGAGGCTATGCATCGGAACTGATACAAGTGAGCGAAGCCCTGCAAGAGAAGAAGATTGTACAGATAGCCGAAGAAATAGACCGACGTTTCCACCGCGAGAAAAATCCTGTGCGCGTGGTTCTCATCACAGGCCCGTCGTCATCGGGAAAAACCACTTTCTGCAAGCGATTGTCTGTACAACTGCTTGCATGTGGTCTGCGTCCCATGTCGTTTTCCACCGACGACTATTTCGTAAATCGTATAGACACGCCGAAACTTCCCAACGGCGATTACGACTTCGACAATATTGAAACAGTAGAATACAACCTGTTGGAAGACCACTTGCTGAGGCTCTTGCAGGGCGAGCGCGTAGAAGTTCCGGAATACAACTTCGTCACCGGAAAGCGCGAATGGAATGGAAAGAAGCTGAAACTATCCAACGACTCCATCCTCATCCTTGAAGGAATCCATGCACTGAATCCCTTGCTGACCAGCAAGATTGACGATTCGGCCAAGTTCAAGGTGTATATCTCGGCACTGACCAGTATCTCACTCGACGACCACAACTGGATTCCTGTCCGCGACAACCGCCTGCTGCGCCGCATCATACGTGACTACAACAAAGGCGCTTTCACTGCACGCGAAACCATCAGCCAATGGAAGAATGTGTGTGAAGCTGAGGACAAGTGGATATTCCCGTTCCAAGAAACGGCTGATGCTATGTTCAACTCAGCCCTCAACATAGAGTTTGCCGTGCTTCGAACCCATGGGGAAATCATCTTGGCCTCCGTTCCCAAGAACTGTCCCGAATATTCCGAGGCACACCGACTGCTGAAATTCCTGCGCTATTTCATTCCTATCAGCGACAAGGAGATACCTCCTACCAGCATCATGCGCGAATTTGTGGGCGGTAGCAGCTTCAAATATTGAGAACAAAAAAGGAACAAAAAACTTTCCCATGCAACCATTTGCACGGGAAAGTTTTTTGTTCGCCGATTTGCGAACCGTACTTATCATCTTTTTGATACCATTGCGAAACGGCCTCTTAAACTGCCTTCTTGAATCGTTCTTTCTTGCATAACACGAAAGAGGCAACATTTTTGTCCGAACTTATAGAATGTCCGAAAAAGTCTGAACGATAACTCTTCGAGAAACGCGTCATTTGAAAGGACTATTGTTTTTGTTTTGAAAAACGCCGAAACAAAGCACTTTCTGCAATATATTGATTTACAATCACATACAAAAAGTTTGCATTTTTCTTGGCACAATTCGCGAGATGCCTGTCAACGAAAGATTATCTTTCACCTTGCAAAAGATAATCTTTTGGGGCGCGATAAGTTATCTTTTGGGACGCGATAAGTTATCTTTTGGGACGCGAAACATTATCTCCGGCATGGTGAAAAGGCAATTTTGGGTATAAAAAAGAGTTGTTTTGTTTGTGGAAATGGTTTTTTTCCAATAACCAAACGTGTTTTTCACGATAAACGATTCCCAGATGGCATGTTTATCGCAACAAGACATTGTAATAGATTTTTATATTTTTGGGGGAAAGAGTTTATAGTAAGTGCGCAACACCTGCTCATCGGTTGCCGCATCGGTGAACACTTCTAGCAATACGGGACGTGCGCTCTCCAAGGTGAGCAGCTGGCGGATGCCTGCTTCCATCTGCAGGGCGTCGGTGGCAGAAAGATACGCTATGTCGTTCTGTCTGCAAATGCCGGCGGCACTGGTGTGGTGCTCTGCCGCCACAAGACGGTCGCGTGCGGCGCTCTGTTCCAGTCCGCGGAGCATGTTGAAGATGCCTCCCTTGCCGTTGTTGAGCAGAAGGATGCGAAAGTTTCCCCTAAGATTTTGGTTCCAAAGAGCGTTCTGGTCGTAGAAGAAACTCAGGTCGCCAGTCACATAGAAGACAATCTTTTCGGTGACACACGAGAAGCCGGCAGCGGTGGAGAGCGAGCCTTCGATGCCGTTTACCCCACGATTGCAATACACGTCATGTCGCGCGAAGATGTTGGCCAGGCGAATGGAAGTGCTGTTGGCATAATGAACCTCCACCTGGTCGATGACATCGCTGATGGCCGATTCAAAACACTTGACAGCTGCCATTTGAGAATAGTCAGGCACGAAAGTGTCGACCCGCTCTCTCAAGGAGGCAAGCAACTGCTGCCATTTCGCCACAAAGGGATGGGGGTTCTGCTCTTGCAGGAAACGAATCTGGTCGGCAACCATTTCGCCATCGCCCTGAATCACCTGCGTGAGATTCATAAAGGTATCGGTGACAGCGCCTTCCCAATTGATGACCCACGACTGTTTTGCCTTTCTCAAGAAACGTTTCGCACGTTTGCTGACAATGGAACCGCCTGTATACAGCACGAAATCGGGCACATAATCATCGTTGTCGCCCACCTCCATCACCGCTTCGTCGAGGAGAGGATTCATCGGCTGGCCGGCAATGAGCATCGGGCGCTTGGCCAGCATGAACATCTTGGCGACATGGTTCATGGTAATGGCCGACACATCTGCAGGAATCAACTGAATGGCACGTTCATCGGGTAGCGACTGGACGGTATAGTCAAACAAAGGTTCGCTAATAGGCACATTGATATGCACTGGTGCATGCCTCATCATCAACGCCTCATTCACAAGGCGGTTGCAATGCCAGCGCTGTTCGTCATCGGCAGGTTCGGGCAGCGAAACAGCCTTGGCCACAAAGCGCCCCAAGGCATCGGGCTGTGGCAATGTCTGCCCGTCGAGTTGGTCAATCCATTGCACCGGACGATCGGCAGATACGACAACCAACGGCACATGCTGATAGAAGGCCTCTGCCACTGCTGGCAAAAGATTGAGCAGAGCCGTACCACTGGTGACGCAAACTACCACGGGTTGGTGTACAGCCAGCGACATGCCCAAGGCATAGAAGCCGGCGGAACGCTCGTCGGTGACAGGAAAGCACCGGATGGCAGGGCACTCGTTGAAATTGTGAACCAACGCAGAATTGCGGCTACCAGGACAAACCACCGCGTGACAGATGCCATGCTTCACCAAGAGCGATGTGAGAATGTTGACGTTTATTATATTGCTGTACACCTTTGTGAGAATGAAATGACTGTTAAGGATAATAATGTAAACCGGATATTCTGACGGATGCTGCCACGAGAAACGGGACTTAGCGAGCATTAATCAGAGCAAGCATCGTCTCCATCTTGGCCTCTGTCTCCGCCCATTCCTGCTGTTCCACGCTGTCTTTCAGGAGACCACCGCCGGCATATAGCCGATAACCGTCCTTGAGAATACGCATGCAACGCAGCGACACATAGAGATGGGTACCTCCGTCAGGATCCAACGGCCCGAGAAAACCGCTATAATAGGAGCGTGGAAATGACTCGTTGCGGACAATGAAGTCGAAAGTCTCGTCCTTGGGAAGCCCACACACAGCAGGCGTTGGATGCAAGGCCTTGAGCAAGGTGCCAATTCTTGTGTTGTCGTCGAGCTGGAATCGGAAATCGCTACGCAAGTGGACGAGGTTGGCCGCCCGCACGGTGTATGGTCCTTCTTCCTCCATGCGATGGGAGAATTGTTCCAAACACTCGGTGATGTAGGTGGCGACATAACGCTGTTCCTGCTTGTTCTTGTCGTCCCATTTTATTTCATGTTTCTCCAATTCTTCATCATGGTCTCCAAAACTGTCGAAATGCATCTGGTTCTCCGTCAGTTTCTGGGTTCCTGCCAATGCTATCGTACGCCATTCTGTGCCCTTGCCGTCCAGCAGAAGTTCGGGGGTGGCCATCATCCATGTGCCACTCTCGGGTGTAGAAACCAAGGCCACAAACATGCGGGGATAGAGCCGGCAAGCCTCTCGGAACAAATCGACAGCCGATTTCCTGCTTTTTCCGCTATCTGAAGCGGAAGCATCGGCTGCACCCGCATCTTTCCTGAAAGAGCTGCGAGCCAATACTATCTTGCTGAAAGCGCCATCACTGAGGTGTGCATGGAAGTTGGCGAAGTCGATGCTATAGCGCATCCGCTCCATTTCCTCTGACATAACATTCGACACACCAGCTGCAGACGCGGCCTGCTGACAAGCCTCCTCGTTGTCCATCATCATGGCTTCCAGCCCGAATCCGTCGGCAATGAGCTGGTGGGTAGAAATGGTGAACTGCTCGTCTGGCTCAATCAGCAACAAGGGTTGCTGCTTGGAGATGGCAAAGGGAGCGATGACAAAGCCTCTTTTTCCATTCAAGTCGGTGAACAACGTCAGTTCGCGCGGTGTTCCCCTTTTCTGAAAGAACAACCTGCAGGAATGCTCACGAGGAAGTCGAAAGAGTGCAAAGCTAACCATTACTTTTGTTTTTGGGGACTTATTATATAATTGGTCACATGAACATTGGATATCAAATCACCCGATGTGTCAGTGATTTTGACATCCCACACGTGCAAGGTCCTTCCCTTGCTCACCAGCTTGGCATGGGCTGTCACGGTGTCGCCCTCGGCAACTGCCTTCACATGGTCGCCGCTGACACTGATACCTACACATATCTTTCCTGGGCATAGGGCCGAAGAGCCCACACCTGCCACATTCTCTGCCAGGGCCAGCGATGCTCCTCCGCTTAGGAAACCGAACGGCTGCCTGTTGCGTTGGTCCACCTGCATTGTGGCCATGCATGTATCGTCTTCGGGTGTGGAATAGAACTCCATGCCCAAAGCTGTTGAAAGATTCGGCTGCTGTTCTATAATCTTTTTTATTGCTTCTACATCCATTGTTTTATGAGTTTGTATGCAAAATTAGGCATTTTTTCCTGAATTCAAGCATAATAATAGTGAATAAGTATAAAAAAGACTATTATGCCTGTGCATTCAAAGACGCCTGATGGTCTCCTCAATGACGCGCGGGAAATGCTCCATTTCGAGCACATGCTCCTTTTCTGCAATGTCATCGGGGGTGTCGGAAGGTGAAAGCGATGTGGAGAATTGGGCGATTATCTCTCCGCCGTCGCAGACATTGCTGACATAATGTACTGTCATGCCCGTCTCTTTCTCTCCTGCCTGCTTCACAGCCTCATGCACATGATGCCCCCACATGCCCTTGCCTCCAAATTTCGGGAGCAGCGCCGGATGGAGATTGATGATTCTCCGGGGGAATGCGTTGATGAGAAAATCGGGAGCCATGAGCAGGAAACCAGCCAACACGATGAAATTCACGTCATATTTGCGCAACAGCGCCATCATGGCCTGCTCATCGTTCAGGGCGGCTTTGTTGACAACTGCCGACGGAACGTTCAAACGTTTTGCCCTTTCAAGGGCATAGGCATCAGCCTTGTTGCTGACAACAAGTACCACCTGAATGTCTCTTTTCTGGTTTTCCCCTTTCTGCTCATGGAAATAACGAATGATGTTCTCGCAATTACTTCCACTGCCCGATACAAAAATAGCGATATTGGTCATGATTGTCTATGGTTTGATAGATGATGGTATGAAAAGATGTTGCTATGGTAAAGATTCGCATTGCCTAAAGCAAGGCCACACAAGAATGGCTAATCGTCGAAATCGAAGCCGTCGTCGTCATCGTCAAATCCGAACATCACAGGAACGATGAAATCGTCCAAAGCACGGCGGTCTTTCTTGGTGGGACGGCCCGTGCCACGCGCACGGTTCACGAAACCACTGATGCGGCTCATCTCCAACAGCTCGTACTGTTTGGGGTCGGTCACATTTTCGTACACTTCGGGAACGAGCTTCGCCCCTACCCTCTGCTCGATGCACTTCAAGACCTTGAACGAATAAGTGACAGGTGGTTTCTTCACATCGACCACCTCGCCAACTTTCAGCGGACGACTTGGCTTCACATTGACGCCGTTGATGGTGACCCGCCCGTTCTTGCACGCATCTGCCGCAATGCTTCGTGTCTTGAAGATGCGGGCGGCCCATAGCCACTTGTCTATTCTTGCCTCACCAGTCATATTCCTTTATTCTACTTGTTTTTTCACCGCAGGCGACTTGCCCTTGTTGTTAAATTGGTTCATGGTGATGTCTATTCCAGCCAACACAAAGCTCTTGATGATGTCCACAGCCATGTTGACGGCAGGTTCAAGCACCTCTTTCTCATCGGCGCTATAGCGTCCCAGCACCCAATCCACCTGTTGGCCTCTGGCAAACTCGTTGCCTATGCCCATGCGCAACCTGGCGTACTGCTGGCCAATGAGCTGCTGGATATGCCCCAGTCCGTTGTGACCTCCGTTACTTCCATTGCCCTTCAGGCGGAAGGTCCCGAGCGGCAGGGCTATTTCGTCGGCCACAACCAACAACCGCTTCTGGTCGATGTTTTCCTTCTGAAGCCAATAGCGCACGGCATTGCCGCTGAGATTCATGTAGGTGGTTGGCTTGAGCAGGATGATTTTGCGGCCTTTGAGTGTCGTTTCCGCTACGTATCCATATCGTTTGTCCTCAAAAACAATATTGGACGCCTTCGCAAAAGCGTCCAATACCATATATCCCGTGTTATGGCGGGTATCCTCGTATTCGCTACCCGGATTGCCCAAACCCACAATCAGATATTTGTCCATTGTCTCGGGAACTTGTGTTTTCTCGGGCACTCGCTCTTCGTTACTATCAGAACATCCGAACAGGCGCCCGAAAAGCTTTAAAAGATTAAGCATTCTCCTCAGCAGCATCCTGGGCGGTAGCGTTCGACTTACGTGTAGCCTTGATGGTGCAAACCACAACTTCCTTGCTTGTAGCCATCTCCAGACCCTCGAAGTTCAGGTCACCCACCTTGATGCTCTTGCCAATAGTCAGATTGGTTACATCGATATCCAAAGTCTCGGGAATATCCTGATACTTGGCTGTTACGTTCACCTTGCGAACAATAAGTGAAAGACGACCACCATCGCGAACACCCTGTGCCAAGCCGTTCAGCTTCACTGGAATACCGATAGTGATAGGCTTCTCTTCGTTTATCTCGTAGAAGTCGATGTGAAGCAGAGAGTCGTTAACGGGATGGAACTGCAATTCCTTCATGATAGCCTTGTGCTCTTCGCCGTCGATGTTCAGATTCACCACATAGATATGAGGTGTGTAGACTACCTTGCGGAGGTCGGTCATAGGAACTTCAAATGACAAAGCCTCTGGAAGACCATTCTCGCCTCTTTTCTCACCATAGAGATTGCAGGGAACCAGACCCTCTTTTCTCATCAACTTGGTAGCTTTCTTGCCGGTCTCAGTTCTTTTCTTACCAGCAACATTGATTTCTTTCATAATTGTGTTACTCTAAATTAAGTTGTTAATAAAAAATAATACTTTTGCTTAATTCACCATCACACGATGCTAAAAAAGCGGTGCAAAGGTATTACATTTTCCGCAAACCAGCAACTTTTCGTCTAAAAAATCAGAAAAAAAACCTTTTTTCTTGCATAGAAACACATTTTACACTATCTTTGCATTTGAATTATAAACTGTGGAAAGATGATTAATAGAGAATTAATCCGTATAAAGATAGTCCAGTTAACCTACTCTTATTACCAAAATGGTAACAGGAACATGGATAGCGCCGAGAAAGAACTTTTGTTCAGCTTATCCAAAGCGTACGACCTTTACAATTTCCTTCTTGCATTGATTATAGCCATCACCAAAGAGGCACGTCATAAAGTAGAGACCGCAACGGCCAAAGCAAAAAGAGAAAACACCGAATTACCTTCTGAGAAATTCATACTCAACAAGTTCGCCTTACAGCTCGAGGAGAACAAGATGCTCCAAGATTTCATCGAAAACCAGAAGCTCACATGGGAAAACGATGTGGAATTCGTCAGGAAATTGTATGGACAGATAGAGCAAAGCCAAATATACAAAGACTATATTGATAGCGAAGACGACAGCTATGAGGCCGACCGAGAGTTTTGGCGGAAGATATACAAAACGCTCATCACGAGGAACGACGAACTCGATGCACTGCTCGAGGAGAAAAGCCTCTATTGGAACGACGACAAGGAGATTGTGGACACGTTCGTGCTGAAGACCATCAACCGCTTCGACCCCAAAAACAAATCGAAGCAGGAGCTGCTTCCCGAATACAAAGACGAGGAAGACAAGGATTTCGCTACGAAGCTTTTCAGGGCAACCATCCTCAATGCTGACCAATACCAACGCTACATGAGCGAGAACAGCAAGAACTGGTCGTTCTCACGATTGGCATATATGGATATTATCATCATGCAAATTGCCATTGCCGAAATGCTTACATTCCCAGCCATTCCAATCAACGTGACCATCAATGAATATGTGGACTTGGCAAAGCTTTACAGCACCGCCAAGAGCGGCGGCTATATCAACGGAATGCTCGACAACATTGCCCGCTACCTGATTAGTACAGGTAAAATGTTCAAGCAGATGCCTGAGCGCCCTCAGAAAGCCAACTGACAAGAGTGCACAGACAAGAGCCTTCACGGCCATGGACGACAAGTCAGGCTCGTGCCATTGTTCAGACCAAGGATAACAAGAAGAGAATTACAAATCAACAAAAACAACAAATATGACAACAATTGTATTAGCAGCCCAAGCCACACAAAGTGGTGGTGGCATGAGTTTCCTGTTAATGATGGTGGCCATCTTCGCCATCATGTGGTTTTTCATGATTCGTCCCCAACAGAAGAAGCAGAAGGAAATCCGCAATTTCCAAAATTCTATCGAGCCAGGAACCAAGGTGGTGACCGGTGGAGGCATCTATGGCACCGTGAAGAGCATTGACATGGCCGCCAATGTCATAGAAGTGGAAATAGCTCGTGGTGTGGTCATTCGCGTAGACCGTGGCTACGTGTTTGCCGATGCATCCTCATCCGCTATGCAGAACAACCAGAAGTAAATGGACACAAGCAGATTGTCGGAAGCATTTCGCCTTGTCAGGAATTTCTTCTTCAATGCAGTGAACAGGGAGTTCCTGATATTTTTGTTCTTTCTCTTTTTGAGCGGGGCATTCTGGTTTGCCATGACCATGAACGAAACCTACGAGAAGGAGATTTCCATACCAGTACGTCTGGACGGAATCCCCAGAAAAGTAGTCGTCACAAGCAATACTGAAGACACCATCCGGGTCACCCTTCGCGACCGTGGATATATCCTGGCGTCCTATTTATATGGCAGTAACCTGACTCCCATACACATCTACTTCAACACTTTCAACAAAGGGAATGGACGAGGGCTGGCATCGGCATCCGACCTGCAGAAGCTCATCTACCAACGCATATATAAGAGTTCACGCATCACTTCCATCAAGCCCGACAGGTTTGAATATCTATATAATTATGGAGAAAGCAAGTCGGTGCCAGTGACACTCTATGGAAAGGTGGCGCCAGGCAAGAGCTACTATCTGTCGAAAATAGTGTTCTCGCCAGAAAATGTCACCATCTACGCTGACAAAAAGAAACTCGACAGCATCAGAACCGCCCTCACAGAGAAGCTCAACATCACAAACGTTACCGACACGCTTGAAAAGATGGTAAGGCTCAACTCCATCAAAGGGGTGAAATGCATACCCGCCACCGTCAAGATGACCATCTATCCGGATGTCCTCACCGAAGAGAGCATCGAGGTGCCAGTAACGGCTCAGAACATGCCTGAAGGGAAAATCCTTCGCACATTCCCTTCACGCGTGAAGGTAATGTTTACTGCTGGTGCCAGTATGTTCCGCGACATCCACCCTGAACAATTCCGTGTAGTGGCCGATTACTTTGAAATACAAGGAAGCCAACAGGAGAAATGCAGCTTGCATGTAAGCATGTATCCACCAGGATTGCGCAACGTAAGAACCGAGCCCACTCAGGTGGACTATCTGATAGAAGGACAATAGCAAGTGGCTGATTCGACCTACCAAGGCAGAGCCTCTGTCACAAACAAACCATATTCATGAAAATAGCAATCACAGGGGGGATAGGAAGCGGCAAGAGTTATGTGTGCAAGAAGTTGGGCGAACATGGCATCACAGTATACGATTGCGACAAAGAGGCCAAGCGGCTGATGCTTTCATCTGAGGAAATACGTCATGGTCTGACAAAGCTTATCGGCAAACAGGCTTATGTCGACGGAAAGCCCAACAAGCCCGTCTTGGCGCAATTCCTGCTTCAGTCGGAGCACAACAAGCAACTTGTCAATGCAATTGTGCATCCAGAGGTGGCAGCCGATTTCCTACATTCGGAAAAACAATGGCTCGAAAGTGCCATCCTCTTTGAAAGCGGATTCGACCATCGCATCCATTTCGATCATGTGGTGTGTGTGACGGCACCCATCGAAGTAAGGGTGACCCGTGTGATGAACCGCGATGGCATCTCACGTGAGAAAGCTCTTGAATGGATACATGCACAAATGCCACAAGAAGAAATGCTCAAGCGGAGCAACTTCGAGATAAGCAACGATGGCGTGACAGATTTAGACAGTCAAATAAACAAATTATTAAATATTATAAACAAAAAGAACAAAATGGTACAGACAATTCTCTCTATTGCCGGCAAGCCAGGTCTCTACAAACTGGTTTCAAGAGGCAAAATGAATCTTATCGTCGAGGCTCTCGATGAAACACATAAGCGCATGCCAGCATTTTCAACCGACCGTATCACATCTTTAGCAGACATTGCCATGTATACAGACGCTGAGGACGTTCCACTGATGACAATCCTCGCTTCCATACGCGATAAGGAGGAAGGCAAGCCTGTTTCCATCAACTTCAAGAAATGCCCGAGCAAGGAGCTTCGCGATTATTTCGCTGAGATACTCCCCGATTTCGACCGCGATAGAGTTCACGACAGCGACATCAAAAAGCTCTTCCAATGGTACGACATCCTCGTTAACAACGGTATTACCGACTTTGAGGAGGAAATGAAACCCACTGAGGGTGACAACATAGACAACCGTCAGGAGAAGGAATAATAATTCCCAACTTGTCTATAAAATCACAAAAATCAATTGTATTATTCGGCAAATCGTATTTTTTCTTGGCAAAAATTTTGCAGATTAAAACAAATATGCTAACTTTGCCAACGAAATACAAACCAATTAAAAGAAATAGTATGATTACAACAACAAACTTTTGGTGGTGGCAGTACTCAAGATTCCAACAATCGTGAGAAGATAGCCGTATACCAATAAGTTTGGTTCAGAATATGAAGAGGCCTGTCGTTCTTGCGACGGGCCTCTTCTCTTTAACAAACATGGCTCAACGAATTCATAGACATATTAATTATTATATTAACAACTAAAAAAAGACTATTATGAAAGAAAAACAAAAAAGGTTCTTCTTGCCAGAGAGCGAGATTCCTACACAATGGTACAACATCCAGGCGGACATGGTAAACAAACCGATGCCTCCACTCAATCCAGCAACCAAGGAGCCTTTGAAGGCCGAAGATCTATACCCCATCTTTGCTGAAGAGCTGGCACGACAAGAAATGAATCAGAATGACGCATGGGTGGACATCCCTGAACCTGTAAGGGATATGTATAAATACTACCGCTCCACCCCATTGGTAAGAGCCTATGGACTGGAAAAGGCACTTGGCACACCGGCACATATCTACTTCAAGAACGAGAGCGTAAGTCCAGTGGGAAGTCACAAGCTGAACTCTGCACTACCACAAGCCTACTACAACAAGATGCAAGGCGTTACCAATATCACAACCGAAACAGGAGCCGGACAATGGGGAGCCGCCCTCTCTTATGCCGCCAAGGTGTTCGGACTTGAATGCGCTGTCTACCAAGTGAAAATCAGCTATAACCAGAAACCTTACCGACGGAGCATCATGCAAACCTTCGGAGCAACCGTGGAGGCATCACCTTCAATGTCGACAAGAGCCGGCAAAAATATCATCACACGCGACCCGATGAACCAAGGCTCCTTAGGTACGGCCATCAGCGAAGCCATCGAACTGGCCATGACAACACCCAATTGCAAATACACCCTGGGCTCCGTGCTCAACCATGTGGCATTGCACCAGAGCGTGATTGGCCTCGAAGCAGAAAAGCAGATGCAAATGGCGGGCGAATATCCTGACATGGTGATTGCATGCTTTGGTGGAGGAAGCAATTTCGGAGGCATCGCCTTCCCCTTTATGAGACACAACATACTCGATGGAAAAAACACCCAGTTTATCGCCGCCGAGCCGGCATCGTGCCCGAAACTCACACGAGGTGTATTCCAATATGACTTTGGAGACGAAGCTGGATACACACCATTACTCCCCATGTACACTCTCGGACACAACTTCATGCCTGCCAACATCCATGCTGGAGGCCTGCGATATCATGGTGCCGGTGTCATTGTGAGCCAATTGCTCAAGGACGGATTGATGAGCGCCGTGGACATCCCACAACTTGAGACCTTTGAGGCTGGTGTGCTCTTCGCACGCTCCGAGGGAATCATCCCTGCACCTGAGAGCAGCCACGCCATAGCCGCCACCATAAGAGAGGCTTTGAAATGCAAAGAATCAGGAGAGGAAAAGGTCATTTTGTTCAACCTGAGCGGACACGGACTCATCGACATGAGCGCCTACGACCAATATCTCGCCGGCAATCTCCGCAACTATGAAATCACCGAGGAACAAGTAAACGAAAACATAGCCAAACTCGAAAAGATTATTTAAGACACACTATGAACACATAGTTTGTCTATTTCACAACAACGAAAAATATGCCAGTCTGACACAAAGAAATGCCATTCTGGCATATTTTAATATTTGGTACATTTGTTGCAAATAATAGGGTGAGCATCGATACAAAGAAGCTTATAAAAAATGACATATAAACAACAATTAAAAAAAATAATAATCAGGAGGTAAAAATTATGATGTATCCTACATTTGCAAGAAATTCATGGTTACCAACAGTGTTCAATGATTTGTTCGATTCCGATTATCTGCCAAAGGCAAATTGCACAGCTCCGGCCATCAATGTCAAGGAGAGCGATAAGGAATATACTGTAGAACTGGCCGCTCCTGGCATGAAGAAGGAGGATTTCGATGTGAACATCAACCACGAAGGTAACCTTGTGATCAAGATGGAGAACAAACATGAGTCCAATGAGGAGGACAGGAAGACACGATATCTGCGTAGAGAGTTCAGCTACACAAAGTATGAGCAGACTCTGATTCTTCCAGAGGATGTTAACAAAGAGAAGATTGGAGCTAAAGTGAGCGACGGCGTTCTGACTATACAGCTCCCGAAGATTCAGAAAGAAGAAGTGAAAGTGGCTCGCCAGATTTCAGTAGACTAAGCCACTTGAAGGCCACAAAAGTCTTCTACTTTCACAAAGAACTGAGACATAAGCGATAGATTGTTTTTGTAACATAGGTTTTGGTTAGATTGTTAATTGTGTGATTGTTAGATTTTTCAATCCCCGAGTGTGTGAACATTCGGGGATTATTGTTTTGTTTGTACTATTGAATCTACGCCAAGAAACGGCAGAACAAAAAGAATGAGCGTGTATGCTACTTTCTTACCCATCGAAAGATATCTCCTCCGCCCATACCCATTCCAAACGGGAACATAATTCCAGGCTTCTTATTCTTGGGGAACTTGTTGAAGCGGTAGGTAAGTTTGAGCATGAAATAACGCGGCGTGACGTTCGAATAAGTTTCCGTACGCCCCTGCTCATTCACGGTGAAACGGCGGTTGCTCAGTTTGCCCAGCAAATCGAAAGTCTCGGCTGCAACAGTAAGGTTGAGCTTGGGGAAATGCTTCGAGAGCGTCATGTTCCACACCAGTTCGTCGCGGTTCATCTGTGCATCGCTATAGCCTCGGTGGCAATAATTGGTGATAGAGGAATTGAGTTGCAAATCCCAGAACATGTATGTAACAGCACGAGCACCATAGTTGAAGTCGCCGGCATGAATCCTGTTGAACCCCTCACGGTCGCCAGTCGTATGGTTGAGCGAGCCGTTGAAAAAAACCGAGCACATGCCCCTGCCCTTGTTGGCATTCATAGGCATATAAATGACAGAGAGGCCTGTTCCTATCGAGCGGTTGTTCACATTGCTCTTTACTTGTGTCATCTCGAAATGGGCGTCTTGTCCATTTGCCACCTGCGTCAGGTCCACACTATGATTGTACGATGCACTCAGTCTGGCATTGAACGACCACAAACTGTTTTTTGTGATGTTCTGCCCATAGTTCACATTCGCCGCAGCGTTCCAATTGCCGTTGATGTTCACGGGCTGGGTAGTGGTTATACCGCTTTGCCTATCGTAGACCATGCTACTAGCCCTGGCGTTGTCCATCTGGCTGTAGTTGATGTTTATCATCGAATGCCTTGACATCTTTTGGCTGAAAAATCGGGCAAACACCCCAGCAGTGTAGACATGACTGTTCTTGAGGTTTGGGTTTCCGAGAGTCACCACCAGCGGGTTGCTGTCGTCACGATAGTCTATGCGGCTTGTCAGGTCGGGCGCCGAGGTGTTGATAGACATATCCAGTCCATAGCTCTGATTGTTTTTGTTTTCGTTGGTGGTGTATTCTATGCGCAACTGGGGGTTCAGGAAGGTGTTTGTTTGCGACAGATGAGTGTCGACGACACGGAAGTAGGACAACTTCTGGTGCTCAGTGGTGAGTGGCAACGTGAGCGTGACGCCTCCATCCTTGAGGAATATCGGTCGATAGAGGAATGTGAAGTCGATGCCATGTCTGTTGTTGAACTGGCTGTATATATAGCTGTTGGGGCTGTCGAGCACCTGCCGCAGTTCGTCGTAAGCCGAAGGCAGCATCTTGTAGTTCGAGCTGTCGCGCCCGTTAAGTTTGTCGAGTCGATAAAGCAGGTTGTTGGTCTTGTTGTACTGATAGGTGTAATTATATTCAACACCTATGCTGTGGCGTCCCAGTCCATATACATAGCTTGCCCCTAAGCTAGCGCTGAAATTGGTGTTGGGTGAATCGCCGTAGTTGTTGCGGTAATCTTGCATCCCCTGGCGCTTCATGTAGTCGTAGACGGAAAGCGAGAAATTTTCGCTGCTGGTATGGGCATAGGATGTGTTGGCATGAATGCCAATCACGTCGGCCAACATCTTCACATTGCCGTAGAAATTGAGCGATGCATTAACACCCGAAGAACTTCGCTCGCTCTCCGACCGCTGGCGGTTAAGTGTGAAGGTGCGGTATTTCTCAGGGTTCACGAAGAGGTCGTCCAAGATGTTGTTGTACTGGTTTGGGTCGGCATCGAAGATAGCGCTCTTCGCACTATTCCACCCCTTGTTTTTGGTGAAGTTAAACTGCCCGTCGACATTGCCCACGAATCCCTTGGGCGAGAATTGCATATGAGCCGCGTTCTCCAAACGGATGTCCCGGTTGCGGCTGTAGTTGGCGTTGCGGCTATACGTATCGCCTCCTGTGAGGAATGTCTGCGACGAAGTCCAAGTGTCGGTATGCACCGAGTTGTGGTTCAGGTTAGTCCTCCATGAGAGCGAGAATGGGTCTGTGAATTCGCCATAGGAATAGGAGATGCCTCCCTTGCGGTAGGTGGTCACACCATTGTCCACCACTGGGTTCATAGTGCCCCCAAAGGATGATACAACAATGCCTTGCATCAAATCAACGCCGTCACTAAGGTTGTTCACATTGCCAATCACACTGAGCCTCGACTTCTTATTGGTAAGGGTTACTAGCATCTTGGTCTTGTAGTGGCGGTCAGTGCCACCACCCAATTCAAAGTTGCCCATCATTCCCAACTGGAACTCCTTCTTCAAACGCACATCCATCACATAGACCTCGTCGTCCATGTCGCGCCCCATCATCTCAGTCAGTTTACCCTTACGTTCAAACACCTTTACCTTGTTCACCGTATAAGCAGGTAGGTTCTGAAGGGCCGCCTTTGGGTCGCCTTCAAAGAATGAACGCCCATCCACGAGCAAACTCTCCACACGACGCCCGTTCACCTTGATCTCGCCATCTTGACTCAGTTCCGTGCCTGGCAGCTGCGCAATGAGCGCATCGAGCATGCTTCCCTCTGCCAGATTGAACGCGTCGGCATTGAACACTACGGTGTCGCCATGCATCACCATCTTCACCTTGGTGGCCTTCACCACCACCTCGTCCAGCATCTGCGACACCTTCTTCATCCTGATCTCGGGCACTTCAATAATATGCTGGCGCTTTGACTTGATGACAACTGGCACATACACTGTCTCGTAATTCACGTGCGAGGCTCTTACAAAATATTTACCCAACTCATCCACCTCAAACTGATAGCGTGCAAAAAAACGGAACATCATCGTATCTTGACGAGTGGTCAACTCAAACTTTTTCAGAACCGTGCTGTCTGCACTGAGCAGCTGAATGGTAGCCTCGGGAATGCCTGCATGGGTTTCCTCGTCGCAAACTCTACCTTCCACACTGAACGAGAGATCCTGGGCACTGGCTGCAAGCGTAGTGGCAAAGACAATGAGTATGAGGCAAATATGTTTCATTTCTATGATTCCTTTATTTATACGTTAATATATGATTGTTGTCAAAACCATACTATGAACAAACAGAAGTCCAAAAAGCAAACAACAATTTAGATTATTTCACATATCCAAACCTTTCCAATCAATTTCCATAGGTAACAAACATAATGTTTTCGGTACTTACAAAACGCTCAGACAATCGGGAGGAACAGTCTCAAGCAGATAGAGCAAGCGCTCGTATTATTCCGAACCGCCGGTTTTCTATGTGCAAAGATACAACCCAATCTCCAGAGTACTCAACATCTCCTAAGGTAACAATCACACTTGCAATATTACCCAACATTGAGTTATCAATATTGTAATAAATTGCATTGCCTTGATAGTTTGCCGAAAAAACATAGGCATTTGCCTCGGAGCACACCATGCCCAAGAGTACAACGAGTAGAATTTTTAAGTTTATTCTTTTCATTTTGTTACCTTATGAAGGTTTAACATAAGTCTTTGTACAAATGTACATATTAATATGTTAAATAGCATCACTACACTCCGAAATTTTATAAATAATTATATTTTGTAACTATTATACCTATTGTCACACTTCATATATAACCATAAAAATACATAATTAAACATCCTTGATGTTGAGCACTTCGCCATAATCGGCAAATCCATAAGCTTCTGTCATTTATGGAAAGTTTAAAGGCATTAGGGATAATGTAAACAATATTCGAATTTCTTTCAGACTTCTTTAAAACCAAATACGGACCACATACAATTACAACAATTTCTATTGTATATCAACAAACAACACCTAGCGAATAACAAAGAAAGCCAAATGGGAAAAGTCGGATAGTAAAAAACACCCTGCAAGAACAAAAAGTCTTGCAGGGTGAGAGAATAAGGGTATTGTATTTCTATGTACTTGATCAGCAAGTAGCTGGCCAGGGCTTCAAAGTCTTGAAAAAGTCGTTGCCCTTGTCGTCAACGAGGATAAAGGCGGGGAAGTCTTCAACCACAATTTTCCAGATGGCCTCCATGCCTAGCTCGGGATATTCCACGCACTCAATGCTCTTGATACTGCTCTGAGAGAGAACGGCAGCCACACCTCCGATGCTACCCAGATAGAATCCGCCGTGCTTCTGGCAGGCGTCGGTGACCACTTGCGAGCGGTTGCCCTTGGCAATCATCACCAACGAACCACCGTGATCCTGGAATTCGTCTACATAGGGATCCATACGGTTGGCTGTAGTTGGTCCCATGGAGCCACAAGGATATCCATCCGGTGTCTTTGCTGGACCTGCATAGAGCACAGGATAGTCCTTGAAATACTGCGGCAGATCTTCACCGGCATCAAGACGAGCCTTCAGCTTGGCATGTGCGATGTCGCGAGCCACGATGATGGTTCCCTTGAGGTTGACACGTGTGGAAACGGGATACTTGGTGAGTTCGGCACGAACAGCATCGATACCCTTGTCGAGGTCGATGACAATCTGGTTAGCACCTTCTCCAGCCTTGGCATATTCAGCAGGAATTAATTCCGATGGATTGTTGTCCATCTTCTCGAGCCAAACGCCGTCGCGGTTGATCTTGGCCTTGATGTTTCGGTCGGCAGAACAGCTGACGCCCATTCCAATGGGGCACGATGCTCCGTGGCGTGGCAGACGAATCACACGAACGTCGTGGGCCATGTATTTGCCACCAAACTGTGCACCGAGACCTATCTTGTGAGCCTCCAGCAAGAGTTTCTTCTCGAGGTCGATGTCACGGAATGCGCGGCCAGTCTCATCACCTGTGGTGGGCAGATTGTCATAGTACTTAATGCTAGCGAGCTTCACTGTGAGCAGATTCTTCTCAGCAGAGGTTCCTCCAATGACGAATGCTATATGATAAGGTGGGCAAGCAGCAGTACCGAGACTCTTCATCTTCTCCACAAGGAATGGGATGAGAGTACCCTCGTTTTGGATGGTGGCCTTGGTCATGGGATAGAAGTAAGTTTTATTGGCGGAGCCGCCACCCTTGGCAACCATGACGAATCGGTATTCAGCTCCTTCTGTTGCCTCGATATCTATTTGTGCGGGTAGGTTGCAACGAGTATTCACCTCATCGTACATGTTGAGCGGAGCGTTCTGAGAGTAACGCAGATTCTCTTGTGTAAAGGTGTTGAACACACCACGCGAAAGCGCTTCCTCGTCCTCGAATCCCGTCCATACTTGCTGACCTTTCTCGCCATGAATGATAGCAGTTCCGGTGTCCTGGCAGAACGGGAGGATTCCTTTGCATGCCACTTCAGCATTACGCAAGAATTGAAGGGCAACGTATTTGTCATTCTCACTTGCTTCGGGGTCGACAAGTATTTTTGCCACCTGCTCGTTGTGGGCGCGTCGGAGCATGAATTCAGCATCGTGGAAAGCCTCCTGAGCCAGCAAGGTAAGAGCCTCGGGGCTTACTTTCACAATTTCTTTTCCTTCGAATTCGCTAACGGTCACCCCCTCTTTAGTGAGCAGTCGATACTCTGTTTCGTCTTTGCCCATTTGGAACATGGGTGCGTACTTGAATTGTACATTTGCCATAATGTTTTCTTTTAAAATTGATATTAGGTATTAATGAAAATAATCTTTATTTGATACTTAGTAGCCGAAAATCTCTTCAAGAGACACACGCTTGACAGGTGCTATCTGCTGGAGCGACTTCATGTCAAGATTTCGCTCATCGCCTAGAATGACATACCTATAGGGTTTATTTGCAATGTTCTGCTTGGCGAAGTCGGCAATGTCGTTGAGTTTGAGATGTGGCAACTCCTCATAGATGGTCTGGCTGAGGTCGTAATCCAAATCCACGAGCTTAGCCATGATCCATGCGTTGATAACGTTAAACTTGGTGGTTCGCTGGCTGGCGAGCTGCTTAGTGACAGCATCTTTGGCAATATTGAATGCGCTCTCGCTTTGTGGCATGTTGTTGAGTATGTTGTGGAACTCACGCACACAATCCATCATCTTGTCGTTCTGGGTGATGATATGTGTGAAGTAACGCTCAGTCATTCCTTTGCGTGTAGGTCGCTGATAAGCGGCTCCTGCATTGTATGCCAATCCGCGTGCCTCTCTGAGTTCTTGGAACACGATGCCGTTCATGCCCCCACCATAGTATTCGTTGAAGAGGGTGATGACAGGCTGATTCTTGGGTTCCCACTTCTTCAGTTCATTATGGTACATACGCATGTAGATGTTCTTGGCATCGTAAGGTGCGATAAGAATTTCGTTTTGCGGTGTAGGCTGCTCTGTGTAAGGTCTGTTTTGTGGCGGCACCATAAGTTTCTCGGGGGTCTTGTGCGCCTTAGAGATGGCTTTTGAGAGTTTCTTCTCTGAGAGTGGCCCATAGTAAAGTATGGTGTGCTCATAGTTTTTGATATCGCGCAGGAGACTGAGCAATGTCTGTGGGTCGGCTTCACGCAATTGTTGTGCTGTCATCTCGTTGCGGAAGGGATTGTACGGTCCGTAGATGGCATAGTTGAAGAGTGCATCAAAGCAGATACGCTGATTTTTCTTGGCATCGGCACGCGCCTTGAGAATCAATCCCACGCCCATATCATAGGCATCTTTATCCGCCTTGGCGTTCTGCAAGAAGTTTTCGAGAAGTTCGAGAGCCTTAGGCATATTCTCGCTGAGTCCGCTCAAGCTGATGTTGATATTGTCGTTATTAACGTTCACCGAGTAAGAGCAAGCCATCTCGTAGAATTTCTCTTTCACCTGTGCTGCCGTGAGTTTGTCGGTACCCAGATAGTCTAAGTATTGCGCGGCAATTTCGTAGCGATTGTCAGCCTCGGTACCAAATTCATAGCGGAACACGAGGTTGAAACGGTCGTCGTCTACATTCTGCTTGTATACAACTGGCAAGTGATTGTCGGTTTCGGTGAAAGTGAGATCTTTCTTGAAATCAACAAACTTGGGTTCGATGGCTTTCACCTTGCTGCCCTGGATATCCTTCACAAACTGGCTCATCATATCGCGGTTGGCGGGGATGGGCGTGATGGAGGGTTTCTCGATGGACTTCACCGAGGTATCGATTCCTTGGCGCTTGTAGATGGCCACATAGTTGTCGGCAAAATGGCGATTGGCAAAGTCGACGATTTCCTTCTTTGTAATCTTGGACATGCGGTCAATTTTGTTCACTTCCTGTTCCCATGGCACTCCGTTGATGAAAGCGTCAACGAACTTGTCGGCTCTTGAACTATTATCATCGAGCTCTTTGAAGTAGTTGAGTTTGAGGTTGTTGATGATAGCGGAGAGCAGGTTGTCGGAGAACTCTCCCTTCTTCACCTTGTCGAGTTCGCCTAAAAGCAATGCGCGTACCTCATCGAGCGTCTGGCCTTGCTTGGGGCTTCCGCCCATGAGGAACGAGCCATGTTCGGCAAGCATCTCCATGCCCGCAAACGACCCTAGCACTTTCATGTTCTGGTTCAAGTCGAGGTCGAGCAATCCTGCCGTTCCGTTGTTCAAAATCTGCTCTATCATTCCGAGTGTATCGGTCTGCAACGACATGGCTTTATCAAAGCGCCATCCCAGCCAGATAGTTTCAGCCTCCTGCCCTATCACAGTGGTGTCTTGAGGCGATGTGAGAGCAGGCAACTCAGGGAATTCGGGCTGTTTTACTGGTGCAACCTTACCTTCTTCGTCAAGGCTTGGTTTCCAATCACCAAAGTATTTCTCAATGATGGCGATGGTCTTGTCGGGGTCGAAATCACCCGCCATACAGATGGCTACATTGTTGGGCACATACCACTTGCTAAAATACTGCTTGATATTGGTTATCGAAGGATTCTTCAGGTGCTCTTGTGTGCCGATGGTGGTTTGTGTGCCATAGGGATGGTTAGGCCACAATTTGGCGCAGAGGGCGGTAAAGAGCTTTCGCTGGTCGCTTGTCAGACCGATGTTGTATTCCTCATAGACAGCTTCGAGCTCGGTGTGGAATCCGCGTATAACCATATTCTGGAATCGGTCGGCTTGTATTTTTGCCCAGTTCTCAATCTCGTTGCTGGGAATATCTTCGGTGTAGCATGTCACATCGTTGCTCGTATAGGCATTGGTACCTTCGGCTCCGATGGCTGCCATGAGTTTGTCGTACTCGTTGGGGATGTTGTACTTGGCAGCCAATTGTGAAACGCTATCAATCTCGTGATAAGCCTGTCGGCGTTCTGCTGGGTCAGTGAGCTTCCTATAGGCTTCGTAACGCTTCTCAATGTCTTCAAGATAGGGTGCCTCGGCCTCGGCATCAGAGGTGCCGAACTGCTTTGTTCCCTTGAACATCAGATGCTCCAGATAGTGTGCAAGTCCGGTAGTTTCGGCAGGATCGTTCTTCGATCCCGTGCGCACAGCAATGTAAGTCTGTATGCGTGGCACCTCCTTGTTTACACTCAAATATACTTTCAAGCCATTTTCCAAAGTGTAGATACGGGTTTCAGAGAGGTCGCCCTTCACCGTTTCGTACTTGTACTTGTTGCAAGCTGCCAGGCATAAAGCCGACAAGAAAAGGATAATAAATTTAGTCTTCATTGTAATTAATAATAGGTGTTTACAGTTCTCAAGATGTTAACAATAGTTCTTAATGACTAGCACATACATGCCTAATCCTCAAAATCTATCTCGTGATCGAGTTTCTCGATAAAGTCGTTGAACACATCATCTTCAACATCGCCCATGGCATATTCCTTTTCGGCATCCTTGCGAATCTCGGCTATCCATGCACGGCGTGCCTGGACATAGTCGTTATGGATGCGCTCAATATCTGAGGGCAGAATCTCGTCAATACCATAATAATCGAGAATCAGTTGGTATGACCACACCCATCGATAGTCGCTATAGTGGTTGTTAATGTCCACAAAGCAATCCAGCAATTGTTGGATGTTCTCTATCTGCCCGTTCTTAATACCTTCCACGATTCGTTCCTCTTCGCTGACTGGGAGCAGAAGACCAGACAAGTCTGCCCACTTGCCCTTGCCCACTTCGGTGCTCGGTTTGCCGAAGAAACCCTCTTTCTGCGCCCTCTTCAGTACAGCACCCATATAGATGCGCAAGGCTATGTCATAGTATTTCAACCCCTTTCGCAAAGAGGAGACATTGATGACATACTCGTGGAAGTTATAAGTAGACACGTTGTCGCCACTGGCTTGCCGGAGCGACTCCAATATTTTTCTGCCTTCGAGAATCTCACCTACGGTGAAAGGCGACAACCAATCGAAGTTTATGATGCTTTTTCTTGATTGCTTGGAACGTTTGTCACGCTTCGGCCATTTCTTAATGTCGCGGTAGAGTCCTACAGTAGTGATATTCCGTCCGGGAACAATGTACATGGTTTCGCCATAAGCCATCAGATAAGAGAACGGTAAATTGCGCGTGTCGGGATGGTGCATCAGCTTTCCAAAGCACACCGAGAAGGCGCCAATAGTTGCCGGCATCAGTACATAAGCTCCACTGGCGGTCTTGGTTCCTCGCTCCAAGGTGCCATAGTGCATCGGTCCCATCTTGTAGGCGTGGTTGGAGAAATTGGTGTTAGAACCTGCGTTATAGAACGAGAATTCTCCTCCAATGAGAAGGCTTGATTTATGATGGCTTGAAGAGAACGGGCCACAGAAGGCTGCACATGCCTCGCCATTTGCCATGAACGAGTTAGCAAAGAAAAGACTTGACTCAGCTGTAAACCCATTGGTTATCTGACAAGCCTCACCCACAAAGCAGTCTTGCATTTTCACGGAGTTATTGATGGAGCATCCGTCACAGATGATGGAATTCTCGCAAATCACTCCCGTGCCTATATACACCGAGGCATCCTTCGAGGACATGATGGTACATTCACTTAGACGCGAGGCACCATTAATTTCGCAATCGCCTTTGATAATTGTGTTCGTGATGTCTTTTGTATTGATAATCTTCACGTTGTTGCCCACCATTCCACGTTCAGGACGTGAGATGCGCAACTCGTCTTCTATCAATTGCTGGAGCGTCTGCCTCAACACTTTGTCCCTATAATGCTTCACCATGAAGGCGGCAATCTGACTATTCAACTCGCGGAAGAGCGTCACATTGCCATCACCCATCTCGTTCAGCACGCTAATAACACTTCCTTCGCCATATGTAGCATCATCGGTAGTCTCTAGGGTGCAAATATTCGAAATATAGCAGTCGTTGCCTATCGAATAGTTATTGATGTAAATTCCCACTTTCTCTATCAGGCAATCATTGCCTACAGTCACATTGCGGAGGGTGGCATCATTAATTCCTGAATGCTTGAAGAATCCCTTGCTCACTTCTACCAGTTTGTCAAAAGAGCCCAAGCAGATATCTCCATAAAACATTACTCGATGGAAAGAATATGGTCTGAATCCATCGGCCACCAACACGCGACTCCAATCCTCCGCCCAGCAGCTATTATTCTCTAGGATGAGGATTTCCTCTTCCGTCAGTAGTCTATAGTCCGTCATGTCATTCATTGTCTTTTTTAGTTCGTATTAATCGTCAATTGTGTATAAAAAATCGTTATAGGGATATTTCTGCACGTGGAGTTCACGCACCCGCATATATAAACAGTTCTTCAATTCGGCAATGTTCTGCTTCTCTCGAGCGGAAATGAAGATGCAATCGTCCGAGAGCCTTGCCATCCATGTCTTCTGCAATTCCTCTAGCGAAATATTTTCCTTGGTGGGAGGTGTCAAGTCGTCAGCCTCCTTCTCCACCCATGTATAGGCATCGATCTTGTTGAACACTATCATTTGGGGCTTTTCGGCCGCCCCCAACTCCTTCAGAGTCTTCTCAACAACTTGGATCTGCTCCTCAAAATCGGGATGTGAGATATCAACGACATGCACCAACAGATCGGCCTCGCGCACCTCATCGAGTGTTGACTTGAACGAATCAACTAGATCGGTTGGCAGTTTTCTAATAAAGCCAACGGTATCGGCTAGGAGAAATGGAAGGTTATCCACAACCACTTTCCTAACGGTAGTATCCAACGTGGCGAACAACTTATTCTCAGCAAACACCTCACTCTTAGAAAGCAGATTCATCAGGGTTGATTTGCCCACATTCGTATAACCCACCAAAGCCACACGGATAAGACGACCACGGTTTTTGCGCTGGGTCACCTTCTGCTTCTCAATCTCAATCAATCGTTGCTTTAACAAGGTGATGCGTTGGAGAATAATACGGCGGTCCATTTCCAACTGGGTTTCACCTGGTCCACGCAAGCCTACCGAACCTTTTCCGCCACCTGAACCGGAGCCTCCTCCTTGGCGCTCGAGGTGAGTCCAAAGGCGTTGCAAGCGAGGAAGCATATAACGATATTGTGCCAATTCCACTTGAGTCTTGGCATTGGCCGTTTGAGCACGCATAGCGAAAATGTCGAGAATGAGTGAAGTACGGTCGAGTATCTTCACCTTCAATTCGGCCTCAATATTTCTCAACTGCCGTGGCGACAATTCATCGTCGAAAATGACCATTCCCACTGGTTGGACAATTGGGCCACCTACAAGTTTGTCTCCATCCTCAGATTGTTCACATTTCTGGGCTTCCTCCTCGCACCATTTTATATATTGCTTGATCTCTTCAAGCTTTCCCTTGCCAACATAGGTAGTCTGGTTTGCACTCATCGCCTTTTGGGTGAAACGCTTCACGGTCACAGCTCCTGCTGTATCGGCAAGGAATTCGAGTTCGTCAAGATATTCCTTCGTCTTAGCCTCATCCTGGTCTTTGGTGATAAGTCCCACCAAAACTGCTGTTTCGGCCTTGACCTCAGAGATAACAAATTCTTTCATTTATATGATTTCTTGTCGTGTTCAACATGTTTAAGGCAGCTCCACCATAACCTTTATCAGCAACTACCGGGCCTTGAGTGTCTTCATTTATAGATTTCCGGCGGCTAATGCCAGACACCCCTATTCAACGAAGATGTTACCTTAATATATTTAATCTCTGCAAAAATACATCAATTTGGATAAAACACAAATTCTTTTCACACTTTTTATCATCCTTTTTGTAAGAATCCTATAGGGGGCATACACCTATCTTGTTTTTTCCAATCTTTACCATCATTTTCGCTTACCATTCGGCATTCCATAACGTAGGATATTATAATGCCAATAGTCTCACACAATGATAAAATCCTTTTGTTTGTCCACCATCATTGACAAATCCATAATCGATAAAAATAGAAAAACAAATAAATTAAAAGAATTTCATTTTGCTCACAATTATCAAACAAAAAGATAAAGAAACGAAAATTTCCGAAAACGTTTGCGTAATTTTTTCAATAAAATAAAGAACAAAAATGATTTAAATCAAGAAAATGCACTACCTTTGCCATCGCAAAAACGATTTTCAAAATTACATGCTACATATACTAACTGCTAAAACATTCAAAAAAAGTTAAAGAATTTGCTTCGACGTGATGTCGAAGCACTTTTTTTTCTACATTTGCAATACCAAAAAACTGCTTTCTTTAACTTACCTTTCTTCAACATATTAATACAAGATAGTATATGGAAAGAAACACCTTTCGGACAATCATTCTGAGTGCTGCTTTTTTGCATTGTATATCCATTTTCCCTGCAGACAACTATACAAGTTATGTCGATCCGAGAATTGGCACAGGTGGGCACGGACACGTATTCTATGGAGCCAATGTGCCATTCGGATTCGTACAATTGGGTCCCACACAACACACACGCGGATGGGATTGGTGTTCAGGATACCACCATTCCGACTCCATCCTGATTGGATTCAGCCACCTCCACTTAAGCGGAACAGGAGTGGGTGAATTGGGAGACATTCTATTCCTCCCTGTCAACGATGCCACCATCAATGAAGTGACATTCACCCACGACAATGAGAGATGCATACCAGGCTACTATTCTATACTTCTTGATTTTCCAAAAGGCGGACAAGTGAAGACCGAGCTGACTGCCACCAATCGCACAGGCTTCCATCGCTACAGTTTTTCATCTGAAATAGATACGGCAAGAATCAACATCGACTTGAAACGAGGCATTGGTTGGGACAAAATGATCTATTGTGACATACACCAATTGTCTCCTCGCAAAATATCAGGGTGCCGTCTCTCACAAGGATGGGCCAACAAGCAACAAGTTTTTTTTGTAGCAGAATTTTCGCAAGACGTAGAGATGAGGCGATTGAACCAGGACACGCTCACCCAAATAGTGTTCAAGAATAAAGCGCCGATGCTTGTAAAGGTTGGACTTTCTTCCGTCAGTTGTGAAAACGCCGAACTCAATCTAAAACAAGAAAATCCAGGATGGGATTTCGATAGTATCGTCACTAAGGCCAACCAACTTTGGAATGAGCAACTTGGAAAAATAAAAATCACCACTAACAATCCATCTCTCAAGAAAACATTCTACACATCTCTCTACCATACCATGGTGGCGCCATCCACCTTTTGCGACTACAATGGCCAATATTATGGGGCAGACGGCAAAATACACCATGGCACATTCAACAACCTCACTACGCTATCGCTTTGGGACACTTATAGGGCATGGCACCCGCTGTCCACCCTTATCCATCCCGAAATGCAAAACGACATTGCCCAAACCATGCTCCATATCTATCAAGAACAAGGCAAGCTTCCTGTGTGGCACCTTATGGGATGCGAGACCAATTGTATGGTGGGCAATCCAGCCATACCTGTGTTGGCAGACATGATACTTAAAGGATTCCAAGTAGACAAGTCGCTCGCACTTGAGGCCATGAAGAAATCTGCAGGATCTGACAAAAAAGCATACTCCTTGCTTACCGAATACGGATACATACCATATGACCTGCTACCAAGCAATGAAAGCATTGGTAAGGGAATGGAGTATGCCATTGCATACGGAAGTGCAGACAAAGCATTTCCCAATGAGGGTTTTAAGCGTCTGGCTGATTCGTATATACATTATTTCGATGTTCATACAGGATTCATGCGCGCACGGGCGAAAAACGGTATCTGGAGAGAAAGTTTCGACCCATTTGCCGTTGAACTCAACCACATCAAAGACTACACAGAAGGGAATGCTTGGCAATATATCTGGTTGGCGCCACATGATGTGCATGGGCTCATCAATTTGTTCAACGGAAAGAGTCGTTTTGCCTCAAAATTGGATTCTCTATTCATCGTAAAGGGTGACTTAGGAGCCGACGCTCCACCAGACATCACCGGACTTATCGGTCAATACGCCCACGGAAACGAGCCAAGCCACCATGTGGCATATCTATATAATTACATCGGACAACAATGGAAAACTGCTCAACGCGTACGTGAGATAATGGAAACGCAATACCACAACGGCATCGACGGGCTTTGTGGAAACGAAGACGTGGGACAAATGTCGGCATGGTATGTGCTCTCCTCCATAGGTATTTACCAAGCCGATCCCGCTGGCGGAAAATACCTTTTCGGTTCTCCACTTTTCGATGAAATAGTCATAAACGTTGGAAATGGTAATACATTCAAAATAGTCGTGACAAACAACAACGACCAAAACATTTATATCCAATCCGTCCGTCTCAATGGAAAAAAACATCCCTACTCTTACATCAACTTCAAAGATATTGCTGAAGGAGGCGTTCTTGAAATGGAAATGGGAATGAAACCGTCAAAATTCGGAACAAAACAAAAGTATTGTCCATAAAGACAAATCTTACCACTCCATACTTTCGATTAACCTCTTACATATGGCTAACAGACAGTACAAAGAATTATTCTATATAGTATTTTTATCGATAATGAAAAGACTCATTCTATTAACGTTGCTAACCGCCTGTATAATTGATGTTAGTGCACAAACGCCCTACAAGGTGATTAACGACAAAATAGCAGAGGTAAGAACCGTACTCAAGGACAACACCTATCTCGCCACAATGTTTGAGAAATGTTTCCCAAACACCATCAACACCACGGTTAACTATAAGATAATTGACGGAGAAGACGACACTTTTGTCTATACTGGCGACATCCACGCCATGTGGTTACGCGACTCGGGTGCTCAAGTTTGGCCTTACGTTCCCTTCGCAAGCCAAGACGAAGCACTCCGAAAAATGATACGTGGTGTCATACTAAGGCAATTCAAGTGCATTCTCATAGACCCCTATGCAAACGCATTCAACGATGGTCCTACCGGAAGTGAATGGGAAAAAGACCTCACCGATATGAAACCTGAGTTGCATGAGAGGAAATACGAAATCGACTCTCTCTGCTACCCTATTCGATTGGCATACTATTATTGGCAACTCACGGGTGACACGACTATCTTCAACAACAATTGGCTGAACGCGATAAAGACCATATTGAGAACATTCCGTGAACAACAGAGAAAAGACGGACACGGACCATACCAATTCATGAGACGGACAGAAAGAGCTTCTGACACAATGCTAAACGACGGATACGGACATCCCGTGAAACCAGTGGGACTCATTGCATCTGCCTTCCGCCCCTCAGATGATGCGTGCAACTATCTCTTTCTAGTGCCTTCCAACTTCTTTGCGGTTTCATCTTTACGCAAGGCTTCCGCTATCCTCGAGAAAGTGAACCACAACAGATTGTTAGCTAACGAATGCCATGCTTTGGCCAACGAAGTAGAAACAGCTCTGAAGAAACATGCCATTTACCTGCATCCAACCTACGGCCCTATCTACGCTTACGAAGTGGATGGCTTCGGAAACTATTTGCTCATGGACGATGCCAATGTGCCAAGCCTTCTTTCGCTTCCATACATTACAGAAATGTCTCAACAAGATGCCATTTATCTTAACACGCGCCGATTTATATTTAGTGAGTGCAATCCATATTTCATCAAGGGGAAAGCAGCAGAAGGCATTGGAGGTCCACACATCGGCCCCGATTATATATGGCCCATGAGCATCATGATGCGTGCATTCACAAGCAACAGCGACCAAGAAATAGCCGAATGCATGAGTATGCTCGTCAATTGTGATGCCGACACACACATGATGCATGAGTCGTTCCACAAGGACAATCCCAAGAAATTCACGAGGTCGTGGTTTGCATGGGCAAACACGCTCTTTGGGGAACTGGTACTGAAACTTTTGGATGAGGGGAAGGCAAGTTTGCTCATTAATACAAAAAAGAACGATTATTATTGATGTCGTTACGAAGGACAGTTTTAGAATCTTCCAATAGGTAAGCGAAAAAACAAATATATTCGCAACTGATGAAAAAAACATCAGTCTTTCTTGCATTTTTCGTCAAATAACATTACTTTTGCAAACAAAAAGATAGAAAACATATAACAACAAAATCACAAAAACCATGCGAGTTATTATTGAAAATAATTACGAGAAGATGTCTAATTGGGCAGCAGAACACGTCATTGAGCGTATCAATGCTTCCAAACCAACAGCTGAGAAACCCTTTGTCTTAGGACTTCCCACTGGTTCTTCTCCTGAAGGAATGTATGCATGCCTGGTGAAGGCATACCAAGAGAAAAGAGTTTCATTCAAGAATGTTGTCACTTTCAACATGGACGAATACGTGGGTCTCGCCGAAGACCACCCGGAAAGCTACCACTCATTCATGGCCAGGAACCTTTTTGACCATATTGATTGCCCGAAAGAGAACATACATATTCTCAACGGAAATGCTAAGGATTTGGTGGCTGAATGTGCTCATTATGAGGAAATGATCGAGCAGGCTGGCGGAATCGATCTCTTCATCGGAGGCATTGGACCAGACGGACACATCGCATTCAATGAACCATATTCTTCACTTACCAGCCGTACACGCCAAAAGACACTGACCACCGACACAATCATTGCTAATAGCAGATTCTTCGACAACGATGTGAACAAGGTTCCCAAGAGTGCTCTCACCGTAGGCGTCGGTACCGTGATGGACGCCAAAGAAGTGATGATTCTAGTGAACGGCCATCACAAGGCTCGTGCTTTGAAAGCTGCCATTGAAGGAGCTGTGACTCATGAGTGGACCATCAGTGCCCTCCAGATGCATCAACACGGCATTATTGTATGCGACGAGCCTGCAACAGACGAATTGAAGGTTTCCACATACAAGTATTTCAAGGACATCGAAAAGAAGTAAAGTAATCAACCTTACATTAATGAGGAGGTTATATCTACCCCATCATTTCAAGATGAAGTGGTATTGCTAAGCCAATACCACTCTTTTTATGTCAACAAATGAGATTGTCCATTCCATCTCTCCGCATGTTGAATACCGCACTTTCTATTTAAAGAGCCATGAAGCACAGCCCCGAAACATTCGTTTTTCCTAGAATAATTTGCCCGTTTAATTATTAATGCCTACCTTTGCATCAACAAAGCAGATATCAGTTATCAACTAATATATTCAATTTGCAAAAGTCATGTTTAAAAGTTTTTATGGTTTTCATCTTGTAGAAGCGTATCACAAGGCTCACCATGAGCGAAAGTACCATCCAGACACTATCAACAAAAAGTTCATCAAGGCCCTTTTTGTGCTTATTGTAACTCTTTTTCTTTGGAATGCACCAAGTTATATGTTCGGCATACAGAACATCACGGTTATCCAGCAGAGAATCATTGCAATCTTCGCCTTTGCAACACTCATGTGGGTGTTGGAAGTAGTATCATCGTGGGCAACCTCTGTGGCCATCATCGTGATGATGCTGCTCTTCACATCAACAAGTGGTATCAACTTCATGATGGAAGGCGACAATCTGGGTGCCCCTCTTCCTTATAAAAATATCATGGCTTCGTTTGCAGACCCTGTAATCATGCTTTTTATTGGAGGATTCGTTCTTGCAATAGCCGCCGCAAAAACAGGACTCGACGCCTATCTTGCCAAGGTGTTGTTAAAACCATTTGGAACTAAAAGCGAAAACGTACTTTTAGGATTCATACTCATCACCGGACTTTTCTCCATGTTTATCAGCAACACAGCCACAGCAGCCATGATGCTCACATTCCTCACACCTGTATTCAAGCAACTTCCTCCTGAAGGTAAAGGACGCATCGCATTGGCCATGTCCATCCCCGTTGCAGCCAACTTGGGAGGAATGGGAACTCCTATTGGAACTCCTCCCAACACCATCGCTTTGAAATACTTGAACGACCCTGAGGGTTTGAACATGGGACTGGGATTCGGCCAATGGATGTTGTTTATGCTACCACTTGTTGCCATCCTTCTTTTCATCAGTTGGATATTGCTTAGAAAAATGTTCCCCTTCACCCAGAAAAAAATTGAGTTGGAAATAGAAGGTGGCATGAAGCCAGGAAAAAACACCAAGATTGTCATCGTAACATTCTTTGTCACCGTGGCACTTTGGCTTACTGACAAGCTTACAGGCATCAATTCATATACGGTTGCACTCATTCCTTTCCTGGTATTTGCAATGACAGGAGTAATCACTAAATACGATTTGGAAGAAATCAACTGGAGTGTGCTATGGATGGTGGCTGGAGGATTTGCATTAGGCTACGGACTGAACGAGTCAGGATTGGCAGCCAATGCCGTAGAAAGCATCCCCTTTGGCGACTTCTCGCCATTATTCATACTGATTTTGTCCGGCATCATCTGTTACCTACTATCCAACTTCATCAGCAATTCTGCTACAGCAGCCTTGCTAATGCCTATTCTTGCTGTCGTATGTACGGCAATGGGCAGCAAATTGGATGCCATTGGTGGAACGCCCACTATACTGATAGGTGTAGCGATAGCCGCGTCAAGTGCCATGATTCTACCTGTAAGCACCCCTCCCAATGCACTTGCATTCTCTACCAATTTCATTCATCAGAACGAGATGGTTAAAGTAGGTCTAATTATGGGAATCATCAGTATGGTGGTTGGCTATGCACTACTCTATGTAATAGGACAGTTAGGACTTATATAGTTCTCACACAGCAAGCTACAATCCTACAACCAAAATACCATTTACTATTTGCAAACAATGTGTTTACAATAACTATTCTGTAAGGTTGAAAAAACAAATCAGGGAGGCAAGTATTCCTCCCTGATTTGTTTTTTTATATACATCATCAACGTCTGCCACCCCAACCGCCGGGACGACCGCCACCCCAACCACCGGGACGACCACCACCCCAACCACCAGGACGACCACCGCCCCAGCCACCAGGACGACCACCGCCACGCATCTGGTCACCGCCTTGCTTGCCACCAAATGCATTGAAACGATAGATAACATGGAGCATAGCATAACTGTTGATGTTATTGTATTCGGTGTCACTATAACGCACCTCGCTTACCATACGCGAATAGTTGCTCATGTTATGAAGCATATCGTAGAACTGAAGAGAAACGGTCAAGGCATTGCCTTTAAGGAAACTCTGTGAAATCTGAGCATTCCAAATCAGTTCGTTGGTATTCATTGATTTATCGTTATATCCCCTACGACTTTGGTTGTGAATGTCTGTTGAAAGACTTGTCCCCCAAGGTGCAAAGATGTTCACACTTCCTCCATACGAGAAATTCCATGTATCGAGATCGTTCTGGCTCTGCAACATGTTGCGTGTATGCTGATAGTTCAACATACCATCGAGCGATACTTCGAACCAACCTTTACGATAGCTTGCCTGCAAACGCTCCATGATGCTTGATGTACGAGTAGTGTTCTTTTCCGATGCCTGTTTGCTGTTCTGATACAAATAGCTCACTCGGTTATTGTAATTATACATGGTGAATGTGTTCACGTTCCAAACTCCCGCACTATCAATGGCTGTATTGAACATGAAACCAACGTTGGCATTCCAGTTTCCATTGATATTTTCAGGTCGTGAGATACGTCCACCAGTATTTGGGTTATATGTCACCATATTGGTTATCGAATTACGCGTGTTGCTATAATTAGCGAACGTCATGATAGCCCGCTGATGGCTCTGGATATAAGTATTGTAAAACAAGCGGAAACTATTTGTAAACGATGGCTTCAATCCTGGATTACCCCTTGAGATATTAAGCGGGTCGCTGTCATCGGTGATATCTAGCAATTGAGACATAGAAGGTTGTGCAGTGCTTCCCCGATAGTTGATACGTATTTCGGTTACATCATTTGCGTTGTATCTGAAGTCGAATGTCGGGGTGAAATTAACCACGTGGCGCGTTGTGTCGGTATAAACACCTTGATAATTCTGAATGAAGTTCGAGGACTGTGGCTGCAACATCACACCTGCGTTCAGTCTATATTTCTCGCGAATCAAGCGAAGCATCAGATTGAACTCATGAATATAGTTCTTATACTCCGAGAATCGACTCAAATTATCGTCATAAAAGTCTGTCAATGGTGTTGGCACCTTCTGCAAGAAACTGTCCCATCCTCTATAAGCCAATTCCACGCCACCGAAGATATTGGTTGGGAGGTAACTAAAATCATATGTCGAGCGGTCGCTCTTGTTATAGCTGTATTTGAACTGATAACTAAATTGCAAATAAGTCCTGTTAAAAATAGGCTCGCTATATGTGGCTTGAGCAGCATAGCTCCAGTTCTTTGTCGGTGTTAAACTATAACGGTTTGTATAGTAAGTGGAATCATTTCCTGTGGCAGTTCTCACTTGATAGAGAACCACGTCAGAGGTGGAAATGTTTTTACTCTCGGCATCACCATAGCTAAAATCTCCTCGCAAGGTCACATTGCGACCTTTGTTGTTCAGTTTTCTGTTAATTTGTAACATAGCATTGGCAGAAGTATTGTCGCTATAGGAAAGCGAGCCATTGCCTTGGGTGTTCACCACGATATTGTCTTCGGCAAGTTGGTCAATTGAGATAGCATTGAGCGGATCGAGCACATAGAGATATGGATTGGTGTTAAACGAAGCAGAAGTACTGGTATTCTTTCCGTCACTAGTTGAAAAACGTATGTTTGGGCGGAACATGACATTTGTCATTGAGTCGGGTCTCCACTCTAGCCGCAAGCTACCACTCCAGTTGTTTGAGCGCGTGAAATTCTGCCCCACACCATTGGAATATGATTTCATTTCACCAACAAAGTTCTGAATGGTCTGTTTTGAATGTACGTCTCCATCACGATGATTCCACCTGATATGAGCATCGAGTTCCAGTTTCTTCTTGTCGTCATAGTTGAAATTAAGTCCAAGCATCTTACTGGCATTCAAGCCGTTGTTGTTTCCGCCCCAACGGCCGCCGCCACCACCGCCGGGGAAACCGCGGTCGCCAGTGTTATTGGCGTTGCCAAAACCCATAATACTATATTTGTCGTTGAAATAACCCAACATCACTCGTTCGGCATAGCGCTCTTTTGTACCTATGGCAAGGTCATTGTTCGACAATACGCCCTTGTTCATACCAGGCTTAATACCGAAATCGAGCACGGTTTCTTCGTTACCGTCATCAATACCTGTCACTCGCGAAAGGTCGCTTTGCTGGTCGTACGACTTGATGGAATTGATAATAGAGGTAGGAAGGTTCTTCAGTGCTGTCTCGGTGTCGCCTGTCATAAACTCTTTACCTTCCACCAAGATTTTCTTCACTTCTTTGCCATTGATAGTAATCTTACCATCATCATCTATTTGGGCGCCAGGAAGTTTTTTCACAAGCTCTTCTATCACACTACCTTCAGGTGTGCGGTAGGCCGATGCATTATAGATAAAAGTGTCCTTTTTTACTGTCACTTTCGAAGCCTGACCAGTAACCTCCAAACCTTTCAGCATGATGGCATCACCCTCAAATACGATAGTGCCTAAGTTGACATTCTTGCCATCTGATATATTCACTTGCTTGACTTGTGTTTTATATCCAACACTAGTCAATTTCAACAAATAATTACCATTTTGGGGGGCTGTCACTGAGAAGCGGCCTTCTTCATTTGAAATTGTACCATTGACAAACGTGCTGTCGGTCTTTAACAATTGTACTGTGACCTGCATGACCGATTCTTTTGTGTCTCTGTCTGATATTACTCCCGTGATTCTGCGATTTTGCGCCAGAGATGTCACCGCCATCATCATCAACAGGAGTGACAACAATAAAATCTTCTTCATAAAATCTTGTTATTCTGTTATCGAACTGTGATTGTCTGCACTTTTTGACGCATTCAACACACAATCGTTTAACAAGATATCAGCACAAAATGGAAAAAAATTGCGAAAAGAAGCAAATATTAATTAACAATTTATCGTCTCCCTCCAGAACGTCCACCGCCGAAACCTCCGCCACGACCACTTCCAATGCCACCTCTTCGCTGGGTCGGATCGCCAAAGCCTCTCTCAAAACCACGCATTTGTCCACGCATGCCACGGCGTGCCTCACGACCTCCAAATGCGTTGAAGCGGTAAATAACATGCAGCATGGCATAGCTATTGATGCTGTTGTGCTGAGTATCACTTCGACGCATCTCATTGATAGTTCTGCTGAAGTTACTCTGTTGGTGCAGAAGGTCGTAGAACTGCAGTGTCACGGTGAGCGACTTTCCCTTGAGGAAACTTTGGGCAAGTTGTGCATTCCAAATCAGTTCATTTGTATTCATCGATGCATCACTGTAACCGCGGCGACTCTGTTCGTGCATATCTGTTGACAACGACATGCCCCACGGGGCAAAAATATTCACGCTGGCACCATAGGAAAACTGCCATGTGTCCATGTTGTTCTGACTTTGCAACAGGTTTCTGGTATGGCTGTAATTCAGCGAGCCATCGGCTGTTGCCTCAAACCAATTCTTTCTAAAGCTCAGCTGCAAACGCTCGCGCCATGCCGTGGTTCGGGTGGTGTTTTTCTGCGACTCATGCAAATCATTCTGATAAAGATAGCCCACTCGGTTGGTAAAGTTGAAATTGGTTGAACTGCTCAAATTCCAAACACCCAGAGTATCGATGGCCGTACTCAGCGTAACTCCCACACTACCGTTCCAGTTGCCATTGATATTCTCCGGTCGGGTAGTTCTTCCACCGGTCAATTCATCATAAGTCACCATATTCGATATTGAATTACGCGTGCTGCTGAAATTCATATTCACCGAAATAGAGCGTTGATGATTCTGGAAATAATTATTGTAGTTGGTGCGAAGGTTATAGGTGAACGACGACTTCAACCCTGGATTTCCCTTGCGAATGTTCAGAGGGTCGCTGTCGTCGGTGATATCTAGCAGGTCGTTGATGCTGGGCTGCGAAGTGTTTCCGCGTAAATCTATCTGCAGACGACTCACTTTGCTAAAACGATAACGCATGGAGAGGGTTGGTGTTAAATTCACTATTGTCCTCACCGTGTCGGTGTTAACGCCTTGATAATGTTGCACATAGTGTGATTTCTCGGGCTTTACCATGAAACCCGCCGTCAACTGATACTTCTCACGAATCACTCTCAACGTGGTGTTCAGTTCATGAATATAGTTGGAATACTCAGAGAAACGGCTCAAGTCTTCATCAAGGTAATAGTCAAGCGGATAACCCAACGACAGGAAATACTCGTCCCATCCACCGTAGCGTTCTCCATATTGGTCTATCATACTATACTTATAGTTGCTGAAATCGTATGTAGAACGGTCGCTCTTATTATATCGGTAGTTGAACTGGTAGTTGAATTGTAAAAACACATTTTTGAAGATAGGTTCGCTATAAGTTGACTGCAACACATAGCTCCAACTCTTCGTTGGCGTCAGATTGTATCGGTTTGTGAGATAGGTTGAGTCATTTCCCAAAGAATTTTTTACTTGGTAAAGATGAACAGAAGACTCGGAGAGACTCTTGCTCCCATTGTCATTGTAGTTCAGAGATGCGCGGAATGTCAAGTTTCGTCCTCGGTCGTTGAGCTTGCGATTCAACTGTAGCGAAACGCCAGTTCCAAGACGGTCATTATACGAAACCGACTGGTTTCCTCGGCTGTTCACTATCAGATTGTTGGCTGCTAGCACATTCATGTCCTTTTCATCCAGTGGATTGGTTACATAGTCATAAGGGTTCTTGTGATAAGAAGCACTGCTTCCCAAAGTATGCCCGTCGCCGGTGGAATAATTGACATTAGGGTTGAGGATGATATTGGTAAGCGGATTGGGACGCCATTCTATCTTCAATCGGGCATCGACATTATTGTTGCGTGAGAAATTCTGGCTCAGGCTGTTAGAGAACGCTCCTACCTTGCTCACGAAATTCTCTGCCGATGTCTCCGAACGGCTGTCTCCATCACTATGATTCCACGCCAAGCTGCCATCCACTTTCAGCTTGTCTTTTATCTCATAATTATAGTTAAGACCAAGCATCTTGCTGGCATTCCGACCATTGCGACCACCGCCAAAACGTCCCCCTCCACCTCCGCCAGGAAAGCCTTGGTCATTCACGTTATTGGCATTCCCCAAAGCAGTCACTCTCGACTTACTATTCATATAAGAGCCCATCGCTTTCTCTGCATAACGATGTTTAGTTCCAATACCCAAATCGGCATTGGCAAAGAATCCTTTGTGCATGCCTTCCTTTAGGCCGAAATCAAGAACGGTCGACTCGTCACCATCGTCAATACCGGTAATACGTGCCATATCACTTTTCTCGTCATAAGCTTTCACCTTTTCAACTATCGATGTGGGAAGATTCTGCATAGCTATCTTTGTATCGCCCTGCATAAATTCCTTTCCGTCCACCTTGATTTTCCTCACCGTCTTGCCATTGATGGTAATCGTTCCATCGTCACTAATTTCTGCACCTGGCAGTTTCTTCACTAGTTCTTCTACAACAGAACCCTCGGGAACACGATAAGCGGCAGCATTATATACAAATGTATCTTCCACGACAACCACCTTGGCTGCATTTGCAGTCTTCGTAATACCTTCCAACATGATGGCATCTGCCTTAAATGGAATAACGCCCAAACTGTCATTGTTAGACTTTTCTATCTTCACGTTGCGATACAACGCTTTATATCCCACACTAGTAAACTTCAAAATATAGTCACCATTAGTCGGGGCGACAACAGAGAAGCCACCATCCTCGGCGGTTAAAGTGCCCGCAACAAATGAACTGTCATTCTTCAGCAATTGGACAGTGACTTGCATCACAGCCTCTTTTGAATCGTTATCGATAATTGAACCTGAAACCCTTCTGTTTTGTGCCATTGTACAGCATGTAGCTGCCAGCAATAAAAACAAAAATAAAAAGCGATTAGTCATATATAGTTTGTTGTTATAATGATTTGACGCTTGCAAGGTAAAAAAGTTTAACCTATATGTAAAAAATTACCATTTGCAAAAAAGGCAACTTATCAACTTGAATGAAACAACTTATCACATAACCATACAATAAACAAGTACGCAAAATCGGATAATCTGTCACCATTCAAAAGATGAGGTTTAGCAAAGTGAAAGATAAAGATTTGTCCAACAACCTTCAATATCCCTACATCCTCTACCGACAGAACACGCAATGACTGGAAACCAGATCTTCTCGCTATATAACAACAGATAAATTGTTAAATATGTTTATATACCGCAACAACGCACACTTGAATCCACACTCAAGCCATTAAAGTATTACGAATAAAGACTTTATCTTTCCGAAATAGTTAATATAGTTTTGAAAAACGAGAAGATTGTGTATGGTAATATTCAAATAATAACCTCCAAAAAAGAATAGGGCACACCCCTCCAATATCACTATCAGCCACTTGGACGAAACAAGCGCATGGACAAAAAAATTAGCGGAATGAATCTGTAAGAAGTTTGATTTCTATCTGTGGAGATATGCGCTCGTAGAGTATATTGTACACAGCATCGAGGATAGGCATGTTGACATGCATGTGACGGTTCACCTCTTTCATACACTTTGTGCCAAAATAGCCCTCGGCAATCATCTCCATCTCTATTTGCGCCGACTTCACACTATAGCCTTTGCCTATCATGGTTCCAAAAGTGCGGTTGCGCGAGAAATTACTATATCCCGTCACCAACAAATCACCCATATACACCGAATCGTTGATATTGCGCTCAATGGGATGAACTATATTGAGGAACCTGTTCATTTCTTGCACAGCATTCGACATCAGCACACTTTGGAAATTGTCACCATATTTCAGACCGCTGCAAATGCCAGCGGCAATGGCATAAACATTCTTAAGCACTGAAGAATACTCTATTCCCACCACATCGGTAGATATTTTTGTTTTAATGTATTCGCTGGCTATCAAATCAGCAAAGCACTGGGCTTTCTCGCGGTCAGAACATCCAATAGTAAGATAGGACAGACGCTCTAAAGCCACTTCCTCAGCGTGTGAAGGACCTCCTATACAGGCTAGATTGTCGTAAGGAACATCGTAGACCTGATGAAAATACTCAGAGCAAACCAGATTCTCATCAGGCACGATACCTTTGATGGCGGTGATGACGAATTTATCGCGCAGACGTGTTTTCAGTTTCTTCAAATGGTTTTTCAGATAGGGCGAAGGAGTGACAAACACCAATGTGTCATAGCTTTGCACTATCTTGTTGATATCGCTCGAGAACTCTATCTCATCAGTATCAAAATGAACACTAGTGAGATAGGCCGGGTTATGTCCCATTCGGCGGAAATCCTCAATACGGTCGTCGCGACGCATATACCATCCAATATGGTGGGTATGTCCTACCACAATCTTGGCAATGGCAGTAGCCCAACTGCCACCGCCAATGATGGCTATTCTTCCACAATCAAACATCTTAATGCCCTGTTAGGTCTTTTCATCAATTATGATTGCTCTGCAACCTTATCAATCCAACCCTGCACATCGGCAACAGTGGGTTTTTGCAATTCGAGTTTGTATTTCTTCACAATATCACCTATCTTCTGCTGCAACCCTTGCGCTTTTTCGTCCTTAATATTGCTAATAAGGTTGAAACCTGCCTTGCGAAGCACTGGCACCCATTCTTCACAAACACCTACAGCAGCCCATTCGGCAACGCTACTTTGCGGAATCTTTTTCTCAGGCTTCATCTGAGGAAAGAAAAGCACTTCCTGAATGAATGTCTTTCCTGTCATCAGCATGACCAATCTATCGATACCGATGCCGATACCAGAGGTAGGCGGCATGCCATATTGTAATGCACGGAGGAAGTCTTGGTCGATAATCATAGCCTCATCATCGCCTTTGTCAGCAAGCCTCATCTGCTCAACGAAACGCTCTTCCTGATCGATGGGGTCGTTCAATTCGGAATAGGCATTGGCTAATTCCTTCCCGTTCACCATCAGTTCGAAGCGCTCAGTCAATCCAGGCTTTGAACGGTGCATCTTGGTGAGGGGCGACATCTCCACAGGATAATCGGTAATGAAAGTGGGTTGGATGAAGGAGCCTTCGCAGAATTCGCCGAAAAGCTCGTCTATCAATTTGCCCTTACCCATGGTTTCGTCCACCTCCATGCCTTTTTTCATGCAGAAGGCACGAATTTCTTCTTCAGATTTACCATTACAGTCGAACCCAGTTTTCTCAAGGATGGCATCCAGAATGGGAAGCCTTCTGTATGGAGCCTTAAAGGAAATAATCTGACCATCAATTTCACGCTCTGGCTTTCCATTCACGGCAATGCAGATGGTTTCAAGTAATTTCTCCGTGAACGACATCATCCAGTTGTAGTCCTTATACTGCACATACAGTTCCATGCAAGTGAACTCCGGGTTATGGTTGCGGTCCATGCCCTCGTTTCGGAAGTTCTTGCCTATTTCGTAGACACCTTCAAAACCGCCAACAATCAGACGTTTCAAATATAGTTCTGTGGCAATGCGCATGTACATATCCTGGTCGAGCGCATTGAAATGGGTGATGAATGGACGAGCCGATGCACCGCCAGCAATCATCTGCAATGTAGGAGTCTCCACTTCTGTGTAACCTGCCTCATCGAGTACACTGCGCATGGTACGCAATACGGTGGCACGCTGCAAGAAAGTGTCTTTCACACCTTCATTGACCACCAGGTCGACGTAGCGCTGCCGGTAACGCAGTTCGGGATCATCGAACTTGTCATAGGCCACCCCATCTTTGTATTTTACTATGGGTAGTGGCTTCAAACTCTTAGATAGCAGTTTCAGTTCTTTGGCATGCACAGAAATTTCACCTGTCTGGGTGCGGAAAACAAAGCCTCTGATACCAATGAAATCGCCAATGTCCATAAGTTTTTTGAACACGGTGTTGTATAATTCTTTATCATCACTTGGACAGATGTCATCGCGGGTTATATATACCTGTATTCTGCCCTTGGAATCCTGAAGCTCAACAAAAGAAGCCTTGCCCATCACTCGGCGGCTCATCATACGACCAGCTATGCTAACCTCACGTGGAGCATCCTCATCACGGAACTCATCACGGATGCCAGTACTGAATGCATTGGTTGGGAACTCGGCTGCTGGGTATGGATCAATACCCATGTTGCGCAGTTGCTGTAGACTCTCTCGTCTGCCAATCTCCTGCTCACTTAATTCTAAAACGTTCATATTCTGATGATGTAAATCGATATATCGGTGCAAAGATACGAAATTAATCCGAACTATCCCAACCTTTTTTATAATTATTCAAAAAATATATGTACCTTTGCCACCGAAAACTAATCGAGACATTAATTAAAAAACTAAAGGAAAATGCAATATATAGGTGAAATCATATCGCTATGCGTGTCTGTATTATGGACAATATCAGCTCTTGCTGCAGAAGTAGGAAGCAAGCGGCTGGGCGTGTTTGTGATGAACGTATGGCGGATGGGGGTGGCATTGGTGTTGTCGGCCTTGCTCATGTGGGCAGTCTTTGGAGTCCCCTACCCCGCCTATGCCAGTAATGAGGCATGGGGATGGCTGTTGCTGTCTGGTTTCGTCGGCTATTTCTTCGGAGACTGGTGCCTGTTCAACAGCTATCTCAGTATCGGTTCGCGCTACGGACAACTTCTGATGACTCTTGCACCTATGTTCACGGCAATTTTTGCTTGGATAATGCTTGGACAAACGCTCGGATGGAACTCACTGTTGGCCATGGCCGTGACGCTACTGGGTATTGCCATTTCGGTGCTAGGGCGCGGAGAAAAGCACACATTTGCCCTACAGCTACCCACTAAAGGCATCCTTTTCGGCATCGGTGCCGGACTAGGACAAGGTGTTGGTCTGGTGCTTAGCAAGATTGGACTTGACAAATATACAGCCAGCGTTCCAGCCGAAGTATTGCCAAATATAGAGACCTATCTGCCTTTCGGAGCGAACATGGTGCGTTGCCTGGCCGGTTTAGTTTGTTTTTATTTCTTCTACTTAATTATCAGCCATAAAAAGAACAGCAACATCAAGACCATCCGCCAGTCGCTGCATAATCGCAAAGGGCTGTTGGCTATGCTCACTGCAGTATTTGCCGGTCCGTTCATTGGTGTCAGTTTATCACTGATGGCACTCAACTACACAGCTGCAGGCATCGCTAGCACACTGATGGCACTGTCGCCCATTCTCATTTTGGTGCCTTCCTATTACTTTTTCCATCTGTCCATCACACTGAAAAGCATTATCGGCGCTATCGTTTCGTGCGTAGGTGTCTCGTTGTTCTTCTTGCTATAGCCACTATTTCTTCAATGCTTTGATGGAATGGTCAAACAGTGATATAATATATTCGTCATCGGTTAGCTTTTTCATCCTCTCCAACTCTTCAACAGCAATGCCAATGTCGGTAGCAGGAACATCCTTCGCATCCTTGCATTTGGCGTAGATGTTGTAGGCTACCATTGTGGCAGAAGGCGACTTAGCCACCTTTCGGAAGACATCTTTCAAACTTCCAAATTGTGAAAGCCATGATGGAGAAGCATTCTTGTTTGGCTGAAAAAGTTGCGGGAATTCGGAAGTTTTCCTGTATTTATTCATCAGAGCATAGGTAACAATCAGTCGTCCTTTGATATTTTGGTTTTCCTCAACCCATTCTATAGCATATGCATAACGGTGCTTTCCCGTCTTGTCTTTTTTGTCAAGGAACAAAGCATAGGCATACGATGAGCCAGGAATAATTCCAATTGTGATTTCTCTTCTATATTCATCACTCCCTGCAAGTATTACAATCACGTCATGGGGTGTCAGAAAGTTTTGTGGCTGAGTGAAATAAGGTGATGATAGGTTGTTGCTGAAAGTTCCCGCAGCCTTCTCTTTCTTCAACTTTGGAGGATTATTCTTAAAGTTGATTTCATACGCATTCTCACGATCTGACTCAAAAGCCTTCATGACATTCTCTACCAACAAAGAGTCGTCTTTAGAAATACAAAACTCAAAAATATCTGCCTGAGACGTCTTTTCTCCTGTTTCCGGTTCTTTGCTAACAGAAAGTGTCGAACTCACTTCTGCTTTCTTGCTTTTAATGAGTGTATCGAAAGCTTTCTGAATGCTCTGTTGTGCATCTGCCTTGGAAGGGCAAAGCAACATCATAAGACACATTGCCAAATAATAATTCGTTTTCATATGCTTTACTTTCTTTTTTGATATATTTTTGTGTACTATAAAACGCAACTGGTTATTACAGTTCTTTGAGATCTTCATTCATAACATATTCGATCCCGCCTTCTTCATTAAGAACCACATGGTAGCCTTGCGCTTCCATATAGTAGCGATTTGCGACATCTTGGAAATGTTGTATTTCTTCAAATGCACGCTCTATCTCGTCATTGACAAACTTGTTCTCTTCGTCTATCTGCAACTGAGCCAATTCTTCCATTTCGTCTACAATCTGTTCAGAAACAACTGGTTTGGCTTTTGGCTTTATCTTTGTTGGAACCTTTTTTTCCGTCGTAATTGTCTGGGACAAAGTGGCACTATCTTTCTGAATGCATGTGATTGAAATGGGGGTGGCGACTTTCGTTCCCGACGATTCCACTGCCACTTGCTTTGGTACAGTTTCCTGTTGCATCATTCTGTTCACAACAAAGAGTCCTACCATGAGAAGAATAACTACAGCAGCTGACAAAAGAAGTCTTCTGTTAATAATTTCTGCTGGCTTCTTATCTTTATTGTTTACAATGCTTTCTTGGGGCATTCCATTCTCGAACCACGTGAACATCTGCCTATAGATGTCCCACTCTGGCGGAATCTCTGCAGTATGGCGGAAATAAGATGCTAGCGATTCTTCTTCCTCAATTGTTGTTTCACCATCCATAAACCGGCCTAACAACTGGTCTATTTCCGAATGTGTCAATTGTCTTATCATGACAATCCTCCTTCTTCTTTGACAATAATTTATTATTTATTTCTTTTCTTCAGTTGTTCATAGAGAGTCTTTCGGGCTCTTGAAAGCAATGTACGCACAGAGGTTTCTTCTATACCTAGCAAGCCCGCAATTTCCTTGCAATGCCGATGCTCCACTTGTCGCATATATAAAACAGAATACTGCGTCGAAGGAAGATCCTTTAGCCTTTTGTTCAACCACAGCTCATTCTCACATTCTTCCATCAACTCAACAGGTGTATGGACTGACACGGAATTCAGACATGCATCATGATTGCTTACTATCAATCGTTTTCTGCGCAGCTGGTTCAGTGTGAGGTGCTTTGCTATTTGTACAGTGAGAGCCTCCAACGAATGAAATCTATATAAATCTTCCCGCATTTGCCAGAGTCGGAGCATCACGTCTTGAGCAATGTCCTCTGCATCGGCATCACCTGCACCGTAATTTCGGCTCGTTTGTATTGCCCTCCGTCTTAATTTGCACGCAACTTTTTCAAATGTGCTTTGTTCCATTAGCCGTCAGATATTCATTAGAATAAACACACACAAATGCCAATTGCAAACAGCATTTAATGTTTTTTAAACCTAAGAACAAACATTGACATGAAATCATTGAGACGAAACAAACATGTTTTTGTTTAATGAAGGCTATTGGAATCAAAAAAAACATGACCACACCTTGTTCAATCTGTATTAACTATATTTTAATATAGATATTCTTTTTGAACAAGAGATATCCCACAAGTCCGCAAATCAAGACATAGCTAAGTGCAAAACACAATGAAGCAAAGTATGTGTTGTATACAACCGCATGTATGCCTGCATAAATCCAATCATTGATACCATAATGGCCAAACGCAATGGCCATCAACTCGCTCAGCACATAGAGGAAAAGGGGATTCACACCAAACACGAGGAAAGGCATAGTCCACTGCTTCTTTCCACGAATGTCAATGACATACATCAGAATGCCCTGCAAGAGCGAGCAAAGACCACATGTCATAAGGACATAGCTGGGACTCCAATTGCGTTTGTTCAGTGGCAGGCCGAATTGGAGCAGATAGCCAAAAATGACCAAAATCCCTCCTACCAACAAGAAATGCAACACTTTATCAGTTGTCTCTTTCGAACGCATCATCAATCGCCCACAATAGAAACCTATAAGTGTGTGGGCAATGGAGGGCAAGGTACCTAACAAACCTTCAGGATCAATGGCACTTTTATGATACAAATGGTCGTATCCAAAAATGACTTTGTCTATTCGAGCTGCGATGTTTGAGCCGTCTTCAACATAGCCATTACCTAACAGCAAGACAATGCCATAAGCGACAAGGATGGCAAAGACAACAGGAAGAGTATAGCGATGGTTGGCTAAAAGTGCAAAGAAGGAAACGGCAAAATAGCAAAGAGCGATTCGTTGCAATACCGCCATGATGCGTAAATGGTCGAAACCGAAATCACCGTTCAGCAACAGCCCAAACCAGTTGATAAACAAGCCAATGCCAAAAATAATGATTGTCCGTTTGGAAATTTTCCGAACTACTTTTCCTGAAATTTGGAAATTAAATTTCCTGAGCGACAGATAAGTAGAGATTCCCATGATGAACAAGAAGAAAGGAAAAACCAAGTCGCAAGGTGTCATCCCATTCCATTTGGAATGTTTTAGAATGGCAAAAGTATCGCCATAGCCATCGTTCACCAATATCATTCCTGCCACAGTGATGCCACGTAGCACATCAAGGGAAAGTAGTCGTTGTCTCGTTTCCATTTGTCAGTTATAACTCATTGTTTCAAACTACATTTCTTCAACTCTGCAGCCACCTCTTTAGCGACTTCAACAGCAGCACCTTCAGGCTTTGCAGAATAGCCTCCCCGTTTCAATGTCCACGGTTCCTCAATGGCATAATAGTCGAGTTTCACCTCTTGGGGCAATGCCATCTGAAAGAGTTCATCAGCCGTTTTGTTGCTGTTGACGCCTGTTCCCAACAGTTCGGGTTGGGGGTTAGCCTGTGTTTCCATCTGCTGTGACAATGCGTCAAAATACTTTTGCCAGCGCACATAGTAAAAATCTTTCAACAATCCCTGCCACTCTTTGTGAGCATAGTCGCGGAGTCCTCCCTTATCAGCACAGTTTCTGTTGCCCCAAGTGGTAATCTGAACGCGAGCGTTCCATTCGTATTGGTTGCTTTCAGCTTCGGTTGTTCCACATTGGCGGGCAGCCTCAGTCCAATGTCCAAGTCGGAATTCGCTACGGGTTCCCAACAGTTTGTCCTGCAATAGAAGCATATCTAGAAAGTGCTTGGAAGATTTGGCAAATGCTTTTCTGCTGAACGACTTGTAGTCTGCTATGGCATGCTGGTATTGAATACGTGCCTGGTCGGCCAATGCCTGACGACAAATATCCACCAAATCGTATTCAAAATTGTTGTTTCCACGATATTTGTCTGCCACGCTCGCCATCAGCAGTGCCGCCTTGCGCGTGTCTTCAGGATCATAATAGTTCTTCATCTTCGACCAACTGCTTGCTTGAAAGTTATTCAGCGTGGGACGTCCACAAAAAATACTCTCATGAGGTCCCTGTTGATTGTTGCCGGCTGGACAGTTGTAAATGCTGTGAATAAGAATGCTCCAAGCCTCATCTACTGCTGTATCGCTGAATCCATAACGCGCACGTGTATACTGCCTAATCCAATCTTCTTTTCCGAATTTCTCTGAACGCCAAGGCAATTCACTCATCAATTCGAACATCACGGGGTTGTTCTCGGAACCTTCCATTGTGAAACCTATGCCACGAATATTCTTTGCCAACGGATTTGTTTTCGTCTGATAGAAGTTGTCGAGTAATTGGTCCATACGCCCGTGCAAACCCACATTAGCACCAAAATTCTGGAGCATACAAAACAGCCACGGGTGCTGCTTATAGCCTTCTGCACGCTTCCAAATGGAAGAGATACCCCACATCGGGCGGCATTCGGAGAACAAATCGAGTATGAGCAAGTCGCGAGGGTTCATATTGTCGACCATTTGCGGCCGGGGATTCTCCGTCCATCCCTGAATCACCCATACGGCATCGCCACGTACTGCCTTCATAGCACGCATCATAGCCTTGCCAGCAGCGTCATAGTCAATTGCGTTGTCATCGTTACTCTCATGGAACGGATCCATCGAATAGTATTTGCTGGTTCCAAAAAGCTTGGTGAGTTCATTATAATACAATGTGGCAATTTCATTGAAACGCGGGTCTGTTGGCAATAGGTTTGACGGACGCTGATAACCGTTCCATAGACCTCCATCAGTGACATTCAAGCCTAGCTTTTCTTTAGCATCGTGGGGCATCATGCCACAATAACCAGGCAACACTGGTTGCATACCAAATTCCTTCATGCGTTTAAGTATCAGTTTCTGCAAATTCTCCTGACGCTTATACCAGGACAAGGGCAATGGTCCACCCCAACCTTCCAAGTTATTCATTTCCCACCATGCCAAGAATGCTGGTCCTGCAATAAACCGGCCTATTTCTTCTTCAGAATAACCTAGTTTCAAAAGCATGTTACGCCAAACACACTCCTCACCCACAATGGCCAAAGGCATATTCACTCCATGAAGAGCCATCCAGTCAATTTCTTTCTCCCATCGCTTCCAATCCCAGAATGCCATAGAATAAGAAAATGTACAATAGTTGAAATCGTATCTTAGGCTAAGGTTAGTTTCATGTTTTTCACGTTGTTTTACTGGTGGCAACACATCGGGAAGTTTGGCCTTCATTTGGTTCCATGAGAGATGAATGCCTGCATAATACTTCAAATACCAATTGATACCTACTGCCACATCCACCCAATTATGGCCTCTCACCACCACTTTCGACCCTTGTTGGTCGAGTTCGAAGAACTCCTTGCCGTCGTTTTTCATCAGTTCCACTTTAAATTTGTGCGACGCCCCTTTATCAATACGCTCCAACAGATTTGTGATTGGATTGGCCGCCATGACATGATAGTCTGCCATAAAGAACCAAACAGTTACAAACGCAGCTATTTTAAAAAAGTGTTTAGTGTTCATATCAAATAGTTTTTTGCAAAAATACGTATTTTATTTCTTTTGAACAAGAATAAGAAGATGATTTTTGCAATACCAAAAAACTAAACAGCAAACTATCAAAGTAATTATTCTATGCAAAGAAACAAAACAGTTTTCTCACTGAAAAAAGATATTTACTCTTGTTTTCCTGTACAATTTCACTTGTTTGTGTTGCTTTTTCATCTAAAACAACTATCTTTGCAGTATGAAGAAAACTATTGTCACTATTATTCTTTTTGTTGCAGGCATTGTTGCTCATGCCCAAGTACCATCTAACGACCAGATTGTATGGCAACAAATGGAGACATATGCATTTATCCATTTCGGGTTGAATACATTCACCGACCAGGAGTGGGGATTCGGCAACGTTTCGCCCGAAGTGTTCAACCCCACACGACTGGATTGCGAACAGTGGGTGCGCACATTCGTGGCTGCAGGAATGAAAGGGGTGATTATCACGGCAAAGCATCACGATGGTTTCTGTTTGTGGCCGACAAAATATACCGACTACAGCATTGCCAGTTCTCCTTATAAAGACGGAAAGGGTGACATTCTTCGTGAATTGTCAGAAGCCTGCCGCAAATATGGCATCATGTTTGGTGTCTATCTCTCGCCTTGGGATCGTCATCAATCAAATTATGGAACAAAAGATTATTTGGAATACTATAGGAATCAACTCGTGGAGTTACTCACCCAGTACGGTGACATTTTCGAAATTTGGTTCGATGGTGCCAATGGTGGAGACGGTTGGTACGGCGGAGCAAATGAGGAAAGAAGAATCGACCGTCGTTCTTATTACAATTTCCCTGCATTGTTCAAGCAAGTAAAGGAACTTCAGCCCCATGCCATCATATTCTCAGACGGAGGACCTGGATGCCGCTGGGTTGGTAATGAAAAGGGATTTGCCAACGAGACCAATTGGTCACTTCTCCGTGGAGATGAGGTTTATCCTGGCTATCCGAATTATCAAGAACTGCCTTCTGGACATGAAGATGGCTATCAATGGACTGCCGCCGAATGTGATGTTTCTATTCGTCCGGGGTGGTTTTATCACGAAAAAGAAGATGATAAAGTGAAAACACCGGAGCAGTTGGAGGAAATATACTACAAAAGTGTTGGGCGAAACGCCACCATGCTACTCAATTTTCCAGTGAACACAGAAGGACTGATAAGCAAAACCGATTCAGCAAATGCCGTTATCTTTCATCAGCGCATAAAAAGAACCTTTTCACAGAATCTGATGATTGGCGCTTCCATGAGAATAAGAACCCATAATATAAATAAAGGTTCGGAGAAACTCGAACACACAAAATGTTACGAATACAAGCTGAAACGTCTATCCAAAATAAGTTGTCTCGTTCTGCAAGAAAATATTGCCAAAGGACAAAAAGTCAAGTCGTTTACAATAAGCTATCAGAATAATGGCAAATGGATTCCCATTCCTTGCCAAGAACAAACAACCACCATCGGTTACAAGCGCATACTCCGTTTCCCTCCTGTTTTCACCAAGAGGTTGCGCCTTTCTATTCTTAACAGCAAAGGAGATGCAGACATTTCATTTGTTGGAGCCTATTAGCGACACGTTTATTATTCCAAGAGGAATTTGGGGAATATCAGTTATCAACCTTCACGATAAAAGTCTAATGCATCTTTTATCTCATCTTCCGTAGCTGTTTGATTGATGCGAATGTCACCAATGTCTCCCAACAGCGTGAAATTGATGATTCCACTAGTGTTTTTCTTGTCGTGTTTCATCAGTTTCAACAAATCAGGATAGTCATTGCATGTTATTGCCATTGTGCCATAATTATCACGAATATAGTTCACGGTCTGTCGCAACTTGGATGCAGGGAAGCCTACCTTGACAGCACTGAGATACAATTCGCAAACGATTCCCCAAGCCACCGCATAGCCATGAAGAACAGGTCTTCCGCTTGCCATGGCAAAACTTTCGAACGCATGACCTACAGTATGCCCAAGATTAAGTGCTTTCCTTATGCCATGCTCCAACGGATCCTCGTCGACGATACCTTTTTTCACAGCAACACTCTCAGAAAGCATAAGTTCAAGCACATCCAGGCGGTTGCTTTCACCGCCAAGAACATCGTCTGTTGCGCTTAAATCAAAATTCAGCAACTGTGCCCACATCTTTTCATTGCTTATTAAACCATGCTTAATCATTTCGGCATAGCCTGACAAAAGATTTGTATGATCGAGCGTCGAGAGGAAGGAAACATCTATTATCACGTAATCCGGAATGCGGAAAGTACCTATTTCGTTCTTCAATCCATTGAAATTGATGCCAGTTTTCCCGCCTACGCTTGCGTCAACCATCGAAAGCAATGTTGTAGGCATATTGATAAAATTAATACCACGCTTGAATGTTGACGCAGCAAATCCACCCAAATCGGTAACCATACCACCGCCTAGATTAATCATCAGCGAATGGCGGGTAGCCCCACCTTGGCTCAAAGCCTGCCAAACGTGAGAGACAGAGTTCAGACTCTTATTCACATCTCCTGCCGGTATGGTAATCAACGAAGCTTTCTTAAGCGACAAGAAACCACTGATACGTGGCCAGCACAACTGCGCAGTAGTCTCGTCTGCAAGCACAAAAATCTTATCGTGCATGCATTCGGCAATAGCCATTGTCAATTCTGATTGAAGATTCCTCGAAAATACTACTCTCTGCTCCATAACAATACTAATGATAATCCAACTGCAAAGGTAAGAAGAATTCTCCAAGTAAGCAAGTTTACACCCGAAAAAGTGTTCTTCAATATCAAACAACCAATCAAGGCTGATGACATACATTTGTTTTTTTAACACAAAATAGTACGAAATGAATGCATATTGTTTGTAAGATTACACTTTTTTGATTACTTTTGCAAAGAAAATAATCTATGAAACAAATTGCAATATTTTTATAAACGAAAGGAACAAATGAAGAACATCAGTTTAGACATCACGAAGGCTGCATGCTTTCTTGAAGAAGGCGCAGTGAAAGCTTTCGAGCCACAAGTGAAGGCTGCACAGGAAGCTTTGGAAAACGGTACATGCCCAGGTAACGATTTTTTGGGTTGGCTGCATCTACCATCTTCCATAACAAAGGAATTCTTACAAGAAGTGCAAGATTGTGCCAACACGCTGCGCGAGAACTGCGAAGCAGTTGTCGTTGCAGGTATCGGTGGAAGCTATTTGGGCGCACGCGCTGTCATTGAGGCTCTTGGAAATAGTTTCGCATGGCTTGTACAAGACAAGAAAAATCCCACCATTCTCTTCGCTGGAAACAACATTGGAGAAGACTATCTCTCGGAATTGACAGAATACCTGAAGGGAAAGAAATTTGGTGTTATCAACATCTCAAAAAGCGGTACCACTACTGAAACAGCATTGACATTCAGATTGCTGAAGAAACAATGCGAAGACCAGCGTGGAAAAGAGGAAGCCAAGAAGGTTATTGTCGCCATCACAGATGCAAAGAAAGGCGCTGCTCGCACTTGCGCAGACAAGGAAGGCTACAAGAGCTTCATCATTCCCGACAACGTGGGAGGGCGTTTCTCCGTTCTTACTCCTGTTGGACTTCTTCCTATTGCTTGTGCCGGTTTCGACATTGTAAAACTGGTTGAAGGTGCACAGCAAATGGAAAAGGCATGCGACAAGAATGTGCCATTCGAAGAGAATATCGCTGCACAATATGCTGCCGTGCGCAATGGTCTCTACGGTGCTGGCAAGAAGATAGAAATCATGGTGAACTATCAGCCTAAGCTCCATTTCATCTCCGAATGGTGGAAACAACTCTACGGAGAAAGCGAAGGAAAAGAGCATAAAGGAATATTCCCTGCATCGTGTGACTTCACCACCGACCTTCACTCTATGGGACAATGGATTCAAGATGGTGAGCGAACCATTTTCGAAACAGTCATTAGCATCGAAGAACCAAACCGCAAGCTGCTCTTCCCAAGCGATGAAGAGAACCTCGATGGGCTGAACTTCCTTGCTGGCAAGCGAGTGGACGAAGTGAACAAAATGGCAGAACTTGGCACACGCTTGGCTCATGTTGACGGTGGCGTTCCCAACATCCGTCTCAGTGTTCCAGCTTTGAACGAATACTATATCGGCCAAATCATCTATTTCTTTGAAATTGCTTGTGGTATAAGCGGCAATGTTCTCGGTGTGAATCCGTTCAACCAACCTGGCGTTGAAGCCTACAAGAAGAACATGTTTGCCCTGCTCGACAAACCTGGATATGAGGCTGACAGCAAAGCCATCAAGGAAAGGTTGGCAAAGGAGAAATAATCGGTCGAAATGAACAATACTGTAATAAGTAATTATCTGAAACGTACTGGCTTTGGGACTTTTTGTCCCAAAGCCGTTCTCTTTGACATGGATGGGGTTCTCATCAACAGCATGCCCAACCATGTCGTAGCATGGCAACAGTCGATGGCTCAGTTTGGCATTCTCTTCACCGAGAACGACTCCTACTCTACCGAAGGTGCACGTGGAGTTGACACCATTCGGAATATGGTGAAACTACAGCAACATCGCGACATCACCGAAGAAGAAGCCCAAAAGATGTACGATGTAAAAGCTGCCATCTTTGCCCAAATGCCAAAGGCGGAAATCATGCCGGGCGCATACGCCCTCATGGAAAAGTTGAACCGAAACGGCATGATGATTGGAGTTGTGACCGGCAGCGGTCAACGCCCACTCATTGAAAGGCTTAAAACCGAATTTTCTCCTTTCGTCGTAGAAGAAAGAATGACAACGGCCTACGATGTGAAACGCGGCAAGCCCAATCCAGACCCCTACCTCATGGGAATGGAAAAATGTGGTGTTCTTCCCAACCAGACCATTGTTGTCGAAAATGCCCCACTTGGTGTTCAAGCAGGAAATGCTGCCAAGGCGTTCACCATTGGTGCCAATACAGGTCCACTGCCAGAAAACATTTTGAAAGAGGCAGGAGCCGACATTGTCTTTCCGTCGATTCTTGCTGTTTGTGATGCTTGGGACGAACTGTTCTAAAGTGAAATCTCGCCAGACCCATAACAACGATAATGGTTCTCATCGTAGATGACACAGAACTGACCGGGAGCCACGCCGTGGATAGGGTGTTCAGAATGAACAACATATCGTCCTCCACCCAAATTCTCCACCGCTGCAGGATGATACTCAGGGGTATGACGGATTTTGAATGTCACCTTTTCGGGCAATGCCACATCCACAAGATGGTGGAAATCTGCAACTGAGAATTCTTTTTTATAAGCATCTTGCGGATCATAGCCATGACTAACAAACAAGATGTTTCTTTCCACATCTTTTTTGATTACAAACCAAGGTCCTTCACCAAACCCCAAGCCTTTACGCTGACCAATGGTATGAAACCACAACCCTTTGTGTGTTCCAATAATTCGTCCTGTTTCCTGCTCAATCACATCACCGGGTTTCTCCCCCAAATAACGGCGGATATAGTCATTATAATTGATTTTCCCAAGGAAACAAATGCCTTGTGAATCTTTGCGCTTGGCATTAACCAAATGCTCGCGTTCCGCTATTTCACGAACTGCGTCCTTCATATAATGACCTATAGGAAATAGCGACTTTTGTAATTGCCAGTCGTATATTTGTGCAAGGAAATCGGTTTGGTCTTTCACTGGATCAGGACTTGTTACAAGCCATTTTCTTCCATCTATCCAGGCTGTTTGGGCATAATGACCTGTAGCAATGAAATCGTATTCATGCCCTTTCTTCTCATCGAAAGCTCCGAATTTAATCAGCCGATTGCACATCACATCGGGATTAGGGGTGAAACCTGCTTTCACTTTCTCCATCGTATAACGTGCCACCTGATCCCAATACTCACGATGGCAGTCAACCACCTCCAACCGACATTTGTATTTATGTGCCACAGATGATGCCATTTCCAAGTCTTCTTCTGAGGAGCAGTCCCACACATCTGAATCCTGCTCATCCGACAAAGGATTATCCTCGCCTTCCTCGGGACCAATCTTTATATAGAAACAGTCGGGATGGATTCCATGTTGTACCAATTCATACAGCACCACCGAACTATCCACTCCTCCTGAGAGCAACAACGCAACACGTTTATCTTTTATCTCATCGTAATTCATACCCTTTGATTCTGACCTTTTAGTCTTTGCAAATATATGTACAAAAAATGGAACGATGCCCATCATTCCATACATTTAACCCAATTTAACCATCAAGACAAATGATTGTCAACAAAGTCCTGCGAGAAAAGCATCACCATCAATGGATGGTGGAAAAATGGAAAATGGTGGTAGAACAGAACTTTTCTCCAGGCCGCAACACCGTAGACGGAAACTGAGGTTGGTTGGGACTGTCAGCGAAGTGACATGTTTCAAAACAAACAGCCGAGCGGCGGGGATAGGCCCTGCCAAGTTTTCCAACCACCTTCCCATTCAACCCGTTGGCAGTATACACATGCAAAGCAGGCTCTGTAGTGTAAACAGTCAACACGATTCCACTCGTAGCATCAGCAAGTCTTGCTGCAGGCAAGGCAATATTCCCTCGAGTGTTCAACCGCCATGCATGGTCGTATCCATTGGTCACCTTCAATTGGTCATTCTCATCATCAATATGATTGCCTATCTGATGCATGTCCCTAAAGTCAAACGGTGTATTCTCGACTGGTATCAGCCTGCCCGTAACCTGTTTCTTGGGCGAATATTCGGCTATGCTGTCGCCATTAATCCACATCTGCTCCTTCAAGACATCTTTCCAAGGTTCGCCACTTATATTGAAAAAAGAATGATTGCTTGGATTAAGCACCGTGGCCTTGTCGGTAACAGCATTATAGTCCAATCTTAAAGCATTATCGTCGGTCAGCGTCATTGCCAGAGTGAGTTTGAGATTCCCCGGGAAGCCGTTTTCTCCATCTGGAGAGAGATATTGCAAAACCAATTTCTGAGGCTCCGCATCCACCACTTTCCAGACACGACTGGCAAAACCGGGATTTCCACCATGCGAAATATCCTTCGTTCCATATCCCTGAAGTTGCACCTCCTCACCATCCAAAGAATAGTGAGCCCCAGTTATTCTCCCCAAATAGCGCCCAACGGTTGCGCCGAAGTTCTGCTTCAAGGTTGAATACGACTTGATGTTGTCAAAGCCAAGAACCACATCGGTCATTCCGCCTTCACGGTCAGGGACAGTCAGCGACACCACTCGCGCACCGTAGTTGGTGACACATACTTCAGCACCTTGACGGTTTCTCAACTGGTATAAGCCGACGGGCATCCCGTCTATCTTATCTTCGAAGCGCTCTTTCAACAAGCCAGATAAAGTGAGATTCGGATTTCCACGAAGCGCTCTCATCAGTGCACACATATTCTGAATATAGCCTTGCGTGGTAATGGCTTTGGTCTGGCGGTCGGAATAGGGCGAGGTGTCATATTCGTCACCCACCATCGTACTGGTAAACTCTCTTGACTCGCTCTCCGAGGGCATACTTTCCGGGATGGGCTTGTAGGGATTAGACATAGCTCCTATTGGAACAAGCCAATAGCCTTGGGGTGTCAGACTTTCTATAATGCGCTGAACCGACATACCCCTGCCCCTTCTCTGAGGGACATTCACATTGTAATGATAGTTGTCAAGTTGACGAGGGGTCTTCCAAGATACCACTTTCAGCTTGTCAATAGTGTCGCAGAACGCCCTCAACTGCTTGATATTGATGAACGACGCAGAACTGTAATGCCCTATGGTGCCACGTATATCCTGGTCTGTATAATACCTGCCGTTCTTCACATTGCTGCCCTTTCGGTGCACATATAGCGGCAACCCGTTGTCTGGATGGATGAAACGGGGCACAAGTATCTCCTCACCGCTACGGGGTGTGCCTCTCCATAGGCGCACCACACTGTCGGGCAGTTGCTGGCTTGCAACAAAACGATAGGCTTTTTCAATACCACGAAGAAACGATTTGTCGCCCGTCATGGCATAGAACCTTCCCATACGATAAATCATCTGCACCGTGGTAGCCGTGTTGACAGACCTCGGTTCATAACTGCGCGCATGTGCCGGCAGCAGATTATCCTGTGTATACTGGTCGCTCCAACCGGAAAAAGGTTCTCCGTACTGCAAGTCGCGCAACAGATACATGGCATTCATGATGGGCTTTTCCAAGTCGGTACGTCCCAAGACATGATAGCAGTTCATCAAAAAATCCAAATTCGACATGGCCACATCATCGTTCAGCGTGATGAAGGGAGTATAATCGGCTCTACCTTCAAACGGATGATTCGTCTTGATGGGATAACGCTGCGGCCAGCCTCCATTCTTGTATTGGCTTTTCACGACAAACTTGATAGCTTTGTCAAGACTCTTGCCAAACACTTTGTCTTTTTTTTCCATGTATATGCGAAGCATAAACTCTGCACTGTTGGCCGTTGCTTCATCATCGAATGTGGCATTTCCATAATAATGCTGGAATTCTTCCAACCGCCAGGCTTGCCTGCCAATAGTCGAATACCACTTTTGAGCAGACTTCTCACCGGCAAAGTCGTGCATATAATTCCAACCGCCACATGGCTTTTGGGCAGCTATCAACGCACCAGCCACCTTACAAGCCTGCTCATAATAGTATTCATCACCCGTTGTATGATATGCATCCAACAAAAGATGACCCACTTCGGGCGTTGAGGGCGACTGCATCCAAATCATGGTGGGATAGGCTTCCATCTCGCCCCATCGTCTTGAATGGTCCGGCAGATAATTCCAGACAAATCCGCCCCGACAACTCAGCGAGTCCATCATATAGTGTGTGGCACGTTTCATCACTTCCAAGATGCTCTCCTTATTAGGTTGCGCCATCAACATGAGGGGAGCTGTTGCCAATATCAGAGTCAGTCGTAGTTTTTTCATTCTGCCAGTATTCAACACCTTTTGTATTCGATTTCCATCCTTTACGGCCCTATCATTAGTCAAGCTTCCGATACTTGAAATTTCGGAACGCCACCTCGCCCTTGCCCTGGGCAAACAGTCCAGGCAACACGCTTTGGAATTCATAGAGTGTGTTATGGTTATAGCCAGAGCAGTCCATGCCCCATGTCTCGCGCTTCCAGTTCACCCCGTCGTAACTGTACCATCCAGTCACTATACAGTCGCGATTCACCAGTCGGAGCCAAAGTCGGGTGGTTTCTTTCCGATGAACACCGCTACCTGTCCTTCCGCCTTTTCTATATCTGTAGCGACGTTGTTTGTCAAATCCGGTTCCTTGGTAGAAATCACCATTGTAATACACCACAAGGCCGGCTGTCACATCACCGTAAAGTTCTATCTCTGCCTCTAATTCATAACGATGCTCACCGGCCACAAACATGAGCGGTGCTGAAGAGGCAGGGTCTGTACCCTTTGCCTTCATGGTGAGGACACCATTGTCCACCTTCACGCGGTCGGCATCAAACTGTTTGTAAAACTTCCAGTCGAGCCCTATCCTGAAATCTTTCAGATGTCCATGACGATTTACGTCGGTCGTGGTCTTGAAGGGCTGTGCGATGGGCTTGGCCACGTCTATATGCTCATACCTGTGGAACCAGCCGTCATTGCCCAGATATACTGGTTCGAGCAGCGTCTGTCTTCCAAGACAAGTGAAATCTTTCTCATAACTGTGGTATACCACATACCAACGACCATCGGGCGTGTCCACCAAAGAGCCGTGCCCTTTGCTCCACCAGCGTTCCTCCTTGCTCCATGTGTGCACGAGCGGATTGTTGGGAGCATTCTCCCAAGGACCGTCAATACTCTCCGAACGAGCCTGTGTGATCATGTGACTTGTAGGCGGACCGGCTGTTCCTCCCTCTGCATTCAGGTAATAGTAGTATTTGCCTATCCTCTTCAGTTTCGGTCCCTCCAGGCACATGCCCTCCGTCTCCCACTCTTCGGGATAAATCCAACCACCATAGACCACCTCTTCCGTGCCGGGCACCACCGCCAGTCCGTCATCGGTTAAACGTGCACGCTTGCCGCCGCTGAGGAACAGCCATCGCTGCCCGTCGTCGCCCACCACATGACACGGGTCTATGTTGCCTATGTGGAGGTCTATCGGCTCGCTCCATGGTCCTCGTGGATTGTCTGCCCACACCACGTAGTTCTTTCTGCCCTGTGCCGCCACCGTGAAATAGATGTAATATCTGCCTTCGTGTTTACATATGTCGGGCGCCCACACACTGCCCAAATAGGTCTTGAGGGCATAGCTCACAGGCTCCCAATTCACGAGGTCACGACTGTGCATCACCACCAGACCAGGCTGATAGTCGAAACACGAGTGGGTCATATAATAGTCGTTCCCGTCGCGCATGATGGTGGGGTCGGGATAATCACCTCCCAAAATCGGGTTCACAAACGTCTGAGCAACCACACTGCACGAGTAGAAAAAGACAACGGCCACAATCGGGCTCCTGCCTGCCTCGCATAACCACTCGATGAATACAGATTTCAATGAAATACACTTCATAGCAAACACGATTACTTTTTGATAAAAAAACATACTTTTTGAACAATAAAAAGCGTGAATTACTATCGAATATTTGCACGATAGCACCCTTTTTCGTACCTTTGCATTTAAAAGACGAGACATGAAAAATATTGTAATCATTTTTGTAGCCCTCCTTTGTCTTTCGGCGTGCCAGACGAGACACGAAAAGCTTCAAAAAGAAATCGAAATGCGTCGAAGCGCCTTGAAACACCATCAAGACTCGGCACTAACTGCGTCGGAGAAAGAGATAGAACAGGTTTACGGCCAATTGGAGCAGGCCAGGAGTCAATACCAACGCATGCTTCATGAAGCGGAAGCCGCACATGCCGCAGGCACTGCAACAGCAGCGCAACTCACACGCGTCACGCAAATGCGGATGCACCGCGACTCGCTACAAGTGCAGTTCGACGTGTTGTGCGCGAAAGTGAAATATATCAAGAAAAGGCAAATGCAAAAATAAGGAGGGACGCCTTGTTGTCATTTGCTTACCACGATGGTAGTTCCTTGCAACGAGGCATGCACCTTTTGCATTCTGTTGATCATCTCCACCGCATAGTTAATGTCTTTGTTGCGTGGAATGATGAATCGCATGTGGTATTTCAGTAATTCCGGTTCATGGCATTCGATGCTCACATTGTAGCAACGTCCCAACTCTTTCAAGATGTCATACAGTTCGGCGCCATCGAAATAGAAAAAGCCGTCGCGCCATGACACGAAGGGCTCCATGTCTGCCTCTTCCACAACAGCATAGCCATACCTGCTAAGGTTCAGCTGCTGCCCGGGCTCAATCTGCCATTCAAGATCCTTGTCGTTAAGCTTCACTGAAACACTTCCCGACACCAGAGATATGCGTTCAGGCCTGTCGCGCCATGCTGTAACATCAAACTCTGTTCCAAAGACTGTTGTCAGCGTTTTCTCTGTGCTCACCGTGAATGGACGATGGCAATCCTTAGACACCACAAAATAAGCTTCTCCCCTGAGTTTCACGTCACGTTTGTTCTTGCCGAAGAGACTGCTATAGGACAATTGGCTGCCTGGGTGCATGAAAACATGGCTACTGTCGGGCAGCACCAGCTCGAGCGATTTCCCGTAAGGTACATTCACCGTCACATCTTTTCCGGTTTCCTCTATGCTCATCACCATTTTCTGGTCTATCTGGTTCTGCGAAACAGCCAGTCCCAATTCAATTTCTTCCCCATTTCCTTTGTTCACACTGATTCGTTGCGGATGTTCATCATGGGTAAAGAACAGATTATTGTTTTTTTCTTGCTGAGTTGGCCAAAGCAGCACCAAGGCACCAACCAACACAGCGGCAACGGCAACCCATTTCACGATGGAAGTCTTGCGGAATGGAACAAAGGAAGAAGTGGTAAAGGATAATCGACGATTCTCTTTCGGATAGTGGGTCTTGAAGTTTTTCAGTTCCTCTTCTACATCCAACGTACTCTGCTCCCTTGCCAACAAATGGCCAGCAATAAATACATCCTCGCAGCCCTCACGCAACTCTACGTCGACATCGAGCTTGTGCAACTGTTCATCGGACACTTGCGCACCAGGCTCCATCATTATTAATATATCTTCAGACCTTTCTTTCATCTCATTATGGCAGAATCTTCAAATCAATTGTTTTTAATATAACGTTTCATCTTGGCAAAAAGGTACGACAATTATCAAATATTTATCTATCAACACCTTACTATCTCATCATCAGTCTCTTTTTCCTTGCCCTTTGCTCCTTGATCATTTTCAGTGCTTTTACAATGTGCTTTTTCACCGTGTCAATGCTGATGCCCATTCGCTGAGCCACTTCAGCATACTTGTATCTATCCAAATAACATCCAACGAAAATCTCCTTTGTAGGCGACGGAAGCGAATTGAGCACATATAATATATACTCCTCGCGCTCCTTCACTTCCAGCAAATTGTCGGTATAGATGCTTGTCACTTTATGATAAAGGGCGGCATACTGCTGGCGCGTCTTTTTCTTACGGAGCAAGTCGATGCACTTGTTGCGTACATTTTTGTATAAATAATAGCGAGCAGCCTTGTATTCAATGGAAGCAAAGTGAATCCACACTTCTTCAAATGCATCGCTCACCACGTCGCGACTATCTTCCTCGTCGTGGAGAATTTGCATTGCAAAGAAATATAGTTCCTCGTAATACTGAAGAAACAACTGGTCGAATTCTCTCTTGTCTTCCATTATAAAAAAATAATGCGTGCAAATGTACATAAAAAGAGTGAATTATAGGCTTGTTTTGACAAATATTTTTTTATCTTCAATCAAGTTCGGTTGTGAAAATCGAGAACGAAACAATAAACAATATCAACACACCACTTGCACATGATGTCTTGCTTCATCCTGTCTACACCGTGTAGACGAAAATGCCAATCATTCCACGAATCATCATTTTTCTGTATCTTTTTCAGAAAACCGTACCCGTTTTGTTCGTTCATCCGTTTCATTTTATATAAATCTATTAACTTTAAACAAAACCTTATGATTAAAAAAGAGAGGGTATTGTTGTTGATATTGTTCTTTGTCGGGACATTCGCCACGGCAATGGCGCAAAGCAACAACATTACCTTGAAGTTCAACAACGAGGCTCTTTCCAATGCCTTGCAACGGTTGGAAAAGGCTTCGGGTTACAAAATTATGTTCACCTACGAGGACATTCAGCAGTATCGCGTAGACGGACAAGTGACTAACGTTTCCTTTGAGGGGGCCTTGCAGTACATGCTCAACAACAAGCCGCTCGACTATCGCATCGACGGAAGGTTGGTGAACATCACCCAAGCCAAGGTGCGTCAACAGACATCTGGGCGCGAAATATCCGGTATCGTGCGCGATGAGCTGGGCGAACCGCTTCCTGGAGCCACAGTGACCAATGTGAAGGAAAAGAATGGGCGCGAAACTTTCGTGGCCATCACCGACCTGAACGGCCACTTCAAACTCACTATCGGAAGCGAGGTGCGCCAAGTGGAGGTGTCCTATGTTGGTTTCCTTCCCAAAGTGGTTACTCTGACGAGCCGACAAAGCTACGACATTCAGTTGGAAGCAGAGTCGAATGCCATTAGCGAAGTGGTTGTGACGGGTGCTTTCGAGCGCAAGGCCAACACCTATACAGGTGCTGTTACCACGGTCAAAGGCGAAGAACTCCAGAAGGTGGGCAACACCAACATTCTACAGTCGCTGAAAAACATCGACCCATCGTTCATGCAAATCGAGAACCTTGGCGCCGGTAGCAACCCCAACGCCCTGCCCGATTTCCAGATGCGTGGTGGTTCTACCATTGCCAGTGTGCAAGGAGAGTATGCCTCAAGTGCCAACCAACCACTATTTATCCTCGATGGTTTTGAGACCGAACTGACCAAGATTCTCGATCTCGACATGAACCAAGTGGAAAGCGTTACCACCCTGAAGGACGCTACGGCCAAGGCCATCTATGGTTCGAAAGCCGCCAATGGTGTGATTGTCATCGAGACGAAGCGCCCCGAAAGTGGTCGCATGCGCGTCACATATACAGGTAGCATGAGCCTCGAGGTTCCCGACCTGACTAGTTATAACCTGACCAATGCCAAAGAGAAGTTGGAGGTGGAGCGCATGGCAGGACTTTTCTCAAGTGACAATGCACAAAGCCAAATGTCGCTCGACGAGGCATACACACAAAAGTTGCGCGAACTGGTGGCTGGTGTGGAGACCGACTGGCTGGCACAGCCCGTTCGCAATGGTTTCGGACACAAGCACTCGCTCTATCTTGAGGGTGGCGACAAAGCCATGCAGTATGGTGTCAACCTCTCTTACAACAAGATAGGTGGTGCCATGAAAGGTTCCGACCGTAACACTCTTTCTGGAGGTGTCACATTGTCCTATCGCGTAAAGAACCTGCAGTTCCGCGACAAGTTAAGCATTGACTATAACAACAGCAACAACTCGCCCTACGGCACGTTCGACCTTTACTACCGCATGAATCCCTACAGCCGTCTGTACGACGAATACGGGAATCTCGTCCAGAAATACTCCTATACCGACAATCTGGGCAAGGCAAACGATTATCAGAATCCACTTTATAACACCACGCTGAACACCATCGACAAGACTGGTTATACAACCATTACCAACGACTTCTATCTTGAATGGTTCATCAGCGAGCAACTAAAGATGACCGGACGCTTCGGAATCATCAACAAGCACTCCAGCGCCGACATCTTCAAGCCATCCAACCACACCGATTTCATCAACCAAACAGATGAGTTCCGCAAGGGTTCCTACTATCAGATGAACGGTAACAACACCGACATCAGCGCAGACTTGGGCCTCCAGTGGTCAAAGATGTGGAACAAGCACCTCGTATTTGTCAACGGACAGTTGAACATGGCCGACAACAAATACAACTCAACAGGCGTTACAGCCGAAGGTTTCCCAAATGACTTCATGAACGACATCAAGTTCGCCGTGCAATATGCCAAGGACAGCAAGCCTACAGGCAATGAGGGTATCTCTCGCAACTGTGGTGGACTGCTCTCTCTGAACTACTCCTACGACGAGCGCTATCTCTTCGATGCCAACTATCGATTGATGGGTTCAAGCGAGGCTGGTAAGGACAACCGCTGGGGTTCGTTCTGGTCGGTAGGTGGCGGTTGGAATGTCCACAACGAGCCTTGGCTGAAGGACAGCCAAGTGATAAACCGCCTGAAGCTGCGCGCATCTTACGGTTATACCGGTAGCCAAGGATTCTCTTCCTACGATGCCATGCCTACCTTCATATACTACAGCAACCAGTCGTACAATGGTGCCATCGGTTCATTCATCAAGGGATTGGCCAACGAAAGTCTGCATTGGCAGGAGAAATACGACACCAACTTCGGTATTGATTTCGGCTTCCTGAAGAACCGTCTGACTGGTCGTCTCGACTACTATATCGCCAACACCAAAGGCATGGTGACCAACGTCACTGTTCCTTACACCACGGGGTTCACCACTTATGTGGCCAATCTGGGTGAGACAGAGAACAAAGGTATCGAGGCTTATCTCAACTTCAAGGTCTACGATGGTGGTCGCGACTACGTGAACATCTTCGTGAGTGCCGCGCACAACAAGAACAAGCTGAAGAAGATTTCCAACTCGCTACGCGCATGGAACGAGGCACAAGATGCCAGCGCAATCGACAACAAGGTGACAGCACCTCAGGTGAAATACTATGAAGGCTGTTCGATGAATGCCATATGGGCTGTTCCCTCATTGGGCATCGACCCACAAAACGGTAAGGAAATCTATATGAAACGCGACGGTTCCGTTACCTATGAGTACGACATCAACGACCAAGTGGTATGTGGCGACACACAACCCAAATGGAACGGACTCTTCGGTATCAATGGCGAAATCAAAGGCTGGGGATGGAACATCTCCATGAACTACCGCTGGGGCGGACAGATGTACAACCAGACTCTGGTGAACAAGGTAGAGAACGCACAACTTCAATACAATGCTGACCGCCGAGTGCTCACCGACCGCTGGCAGAAACCTGGCGACATGGCTCTCTATAAGAGCATCACCGACCAGACCACAACCTATCCGACTTCTCGATTCGTTCAGGACTACAATCTGTTCACAATGTCGAGCATCACAGTTTATTACGACTTCCGCAATTGTGCATTCGTAAAGAACTCTTTCCTTGAGCGCCTGAAAATAAGCGCCTACACCAACGACCTGTTTGTCATTTCGAGCATCAAGACCGAGCGCGGTACCGACTACCCGTTTGCACGTACCTTCTCACTCTCGGCTCAGTTGACATTCTAATTGATAATCTTTTTTCAAAGAAATATAATTATGAATCAAATATATAATAATAAGGTAAAGCAAACAGGAGTGAAAGCGCTCTTCTTGCTTCTCACACCATGGTGCCTGCTTTTGGCTTCGTGCAACGACTGGCTTGATGTGAGTCCGAAGTCACAGATCAAGGAAGAAGACCATTTCGACCGTGTGGGTGGATACAAAGACCAGCTGACGGGTATTTATACCGCCATGACATCGCAGGATATGTATGGACTGAACATGGGCATTGGATTTGTGGAGGTGTTGTCGCATAGCTACGACATCGACGCCAATGGAAAATGGCGCTATGCCAACGAATTCAACTATACAGAGCGAAACAACGAGAGCATCATTACGGCAATCTGGAGCAAGACATACAATTGTATTGCCAATGCCAACATCCTGATTAAGAATATCGAGAAGGCTGACAAGAACATGTTCTTGGACAACGACTACCACATCTATCGAGGCGAGGCATACGGACTTCGTGGCTTCTTGCACTTCGAACTGATGCGCCTCTTTGCATGCGCTCCATCTATGGACGGCAATGCCAAGGGTGTTCCCTACGTGACTGAGTATTCTACCGATATCGTCGGACAAAAGTCTGTGAACGAAACCATGCAAATGGTGATCAACGACCTGCTCATAGCTCACGACGAACTGGCCTATGACACGCTGAACACCTACGACTATTATGGACAGAAAGCATACAATCTGCCACGCAACAAGTTCAATTTCTTTGCATGCGCCACCGTGCTGGCACGTGCATACCTCTGGGTGGGCGATACTCAGAACGCTTTGAAATATGCCAATGAGGTGATTCGCTGGGCAGAGCAGCCAAACTCTGGATTCCCATGGGTACACTACACCAACATGCAACAGACTGCTCGCAACGAATTGGATGCTGCGTTCACAAGCGAACATCTCTTCCAGCTGATTATAAAGGATTGGGAGGACACCGCCAACTATTATTTCAAGAAGGAAGGTGGCTCTAGTTCCCTTTCGCCTACAGATGCCACAGCACAGAACATCTATGAGGTTGACCTCGGCTATGGTAACGACTACCGCTACCTGAGAGGCTATGAGCAGGACGGAGAGAAGCGCTTTATGGCGAAATTCTGGTTTATCGAAGGAGGCCGTTACAACAACATGTATCCGCTGGTTCGCCGCACCGAGGCTTACTATATTGCTGCCGAGTGCCAGAAAAACACCAACCCAGCGAACGCTATCGCTTTGCTTAACACAGTACGCGAGAACCGTAACCTAAGCCTCTTCCCACTGAGCGACAATCTTACACCCGACCAAATCCAGGAAGAGATTTTCAAGGAATACCGCAAAGAGTTCGTTGGCGAGAGTGGTCAGCTGTTCTACTACTACAAGCGCCTGAATGCTACGGAAATAAAGGGTGCGTCTACACGTCCGAACAAGGGCATCTATGTGCTACCCATTCCGAACAACGACAAGGAATTTGGAGGATACACCAACTAATTGACAACTGATTGCTTGGAACAGCAAAGCCTACAAAAAATGGACAGACTGAGCTGCAACAAGAATCGCTAAAAACTATTCGATATGAAAAAGACAAAAAATATAATAAAAGCTTTTGGAGCATCTGTCGGACTGCTGCTCATGACTGCCTGCCTCTTCGCATCGTGCAGCAGCGATGAGGACTTCTACTACCAGGACGATGCTCGTGTGCGGTTGGTGGGTGACTATCTGTGGGCTGCCGGCACCGACTCCATCTCTTTCTCGTTTGTATCGTTCGGCGAAGATGTAACCCAGCAGGAAATGACTGTCGATGCCCAAATCATGGGCGATGTGCAGAATCGCGACCGTGTGGTGAACCTTGTGGTTGATGCGGCAAAGACCACAGCCGATGCCAACATTTATTCATTCCCCAACACCGTGACAATTCCTTCTGGCAAGGACAAGGCTACGTTCACTGTAGTGCTCAAGCGCGTGGCCTCACTCCAGATGAAAGAGGCACGCCTCTGCATCAAGGTAGCAGAGTCGGCCGACTTCAAGGTGGGTGTGAACGAGGAAAACCATGTGACTTTCATCTGGAACGACTTGCTCACAAAGCCCAAGAACTGGGCAAGCTTGGAATCTTTCTTCGGTGCTTACAGTAACACAAAATATCGTCTGATGCTTACCAATGCCAACGATGTGGGCGAATTCAGTACCGACATCATGAGCTGGGCGTTGCTAAACAGCTTGAAAATCAGGTTCCAGAACATTGTCAACGACTACAACGCTGCCCATCCAGGCAATCCGCTGACCGACGAGAACGGCCTCTTGGTGACATTTGAGTAACTGACTAATTGAATCATCTTAATACACAAGGAAATTATGATAACAAAAACAAATAAACGTCTCGTAGGGTTCTCATCATGTTTGCTCCTGCTTGCGTCCAGTCTTTTCATCGGCTGCTCACAAGACGATGGCAACTACGACTATCTGCCCGACGACGAGGTGGGACAAATCAAAGTGGAAGTCGACACCACACTCACTAAGAATCAGTATGTTATTTACACTTTGAATCCAGGCGACACCATCGATTTCCACCTAAAGGTAGACTATGCTCATGCCGAACGACTGGAATACCGCTGGTTCTATCTGAAGACCTATTACAATCAATATAGAGCAGAGCAGATTGGCAATGCCATGGTTTACCCACCGGCAGACACCATCTACAACAAAAAAGACCTCTACTGGATTTGTGATCTGAATCCTGGCACCTACATTTTCTACTGCCAGATAACCGACCCCGTTACTGGCATGAAGGCTTATTGGAAAGCCTCGCAGTATAGTGTGGTGAACTCGTCTGGCACCAAGGGCGGCCTCTATCTGCTGACCGAGCGCGAGGGACAGACCGACATTGAGGTGTTCACATCAGGACTGATGCTCATCTACGGAGGACAACACATTGATTACAATTATTACAGCACCACCCAGAAGCACTATTTGGAGGGAAAACCACTGTTCATCAGAGGGTCGCATACAGGAAAAGCACAGAAAAATGCCTACCTTGTAGCCACCGACAAGAACCTTTACCGACTGAGCTCCGAAGGACTGGTAACAGTGAACACTTGGGACGACATGTTCTACAACAAACCCGCAAAGTTCAATCCACAGAACAGTTTCTTCACCAACAACTGCGAATTCCTCATCAACGACGGGAAGTTGCACGTACTCTATGCCAATCAGCCCAACGACATCAAGTTCTCCGAGCCGATTTCAGGCAACTACGAGGCCTCTCCTTTCCTGATGAAGAACACACGTGATAGCTATGGAGGTTTAAGTGGTGCCATTAATGCATGGCAGGTAATCTACGACCAGAAGAACCACAGTCTGCGCCCCTATTTCTCGTCAGGCGTATCGATAAGCAATTTCAAGACATCTGTTCCCGAGGCCGTGGTTGATGCCAACCATGTGCCAGGCGATGTGAAGGCTGTGTTCCAAGGCGGTGGCAACTACACATGTGTCATAACAGTTGTCGACGGCAAGCCTTATCTCTATCGCTACAACTTCTACAATGTCGTTGATAATGGCGATCTATCGGCAGCAGGCGACCGTTCCATCATCGACTTGAGCGGATGCACAGACATCATGAATGCCAAGAAGTTCTGCTCCAACACAAAAGGATATGCCTTCTACTACTCTACCGACAAGGGCGTCTACTCGTTCTCTGCTTCCAGCGGCGAAACCGTGTCGCATACAATTTACGAGTGCGAGGCTGGCGAAGAAGTGACTTCCATGTACGCCTGGGGTAGTGCCGGCGGTGGATTCCCCACTAGCGACTGTGCCCTGTGGATTGGCATTTGGAACGAAGGCAAAAAAGATGGTAAGTTGGTTCAGTTCGAAATGGACATCAACTACGGTGTGCCTAACACCTTCTGGGGACCCATGTTCGGTGCTCCTGACAATCCACTCATCGTGAATGGCTGGGGCAAGATTGTTGACATGACCTGTATTGATGCCGAATAATTCACAGTGGAGCGTTGGGGAAGCCGATGTGTCGCCTGCCCAACGCTCCACTTTTATCACTATTCAAAAAGATTCACAAAATGAAAAAATTACTTTCTGTAATGGTCGCACTTGCTGTGACCATGGGAATAAATGCCCAAAACTACACCATCAAGGGAAATGTTGAGGGACTGCCCGACGGCACACTCTTGCAACTCACGCCGATGGGCCATGAGAAAGAGGCTCCGCTAGGCGAAACAACAGTTAAGGACGGAAAGTTCCAGTTTACGGGTACAGCAACCGAGCCTATTTGTGTGTTGGTCTCGGTAAAAGACGCCTACGGCTCTTGTGGAGTGATGCTCGAGAATACCGACATAGACATTACAGGCAGCGTGGACAAAGGCAAAGCATGGGATGGCGTCGACTCGTATAACTGGCACACCAACATCCAGGGCTCGCCTCTCACCGACAAGTATCTTGGCTTTGTGGCTGAACGCAACAAGCTCGACAAGCTTTATACAGAAAAGGAGAAAAAGTACAGACATGTGCAAGAAAAAGCAAAAGGTCTGAAGGACCAAGAGCTGGCCGACTTTAAGAAAACGGCAGAGTATCAGGACATGCTCAATGCCGACAAAGAGTTTTTCAAAACTGTAGACAGAGTTTTGAACGGCTTGATTCTCGACAACAAAGACACGTTCTGGGGACCATTGCTAGCCACACAATTTATGAATTATTTCTCTCCCGAACAGCGCGATCTGTACAACCAGTTCTCAGACGAAGCCAAAAACTCATGGTACGGCCGCAAAATGAAGGCCGAGCTGTGGCCTGCGGGCAGCGTGGGACAACAAATCCCTGCATTCACCTTGAAGGATGAAACTGGCAAGACATTTACCTTCCAGCAGTTGGCTCAGGGAAAGAAATATGTGCTCATCGACTTCTGGGCCTCGTGGTGCATGCCATGCCGCAAGGAGATTCCCAACGTGAAGCGCCAATATGAATTGTACAAGGACAAAGGCTTCGAGGTAATTAGCATCTCCATCGACCGCAACGCAGCTGCTTGGAAGAAAGCCGTGAAGGAGGAACAGCTGCAGTGGCCCAACTTCCTCTCCACAGAGGTAGCCGACCAGTTCAAGGTAAAAGCCGTGCCTACAATGCTTTTGGTTGATGGAAACGGCATCCTTGTGGCCGAGAACGCAGATGCCCGTGGCGAAAACCTAGCCAAGAAGCTGGCAGAAATCATGAAATAACCCATTCGAAACACATTTCCTGGTCTTGCAATTCTCACTTATTGCAAGACCATTTTTTATTTTCCAAGCTTACAAAAGATAATCTTTCATGCTGCAAAACATAATAAATCACCTTGCAAAAGATATGGTTTCGCCTTGCAAAAGATAAGGTTTCGCCTTGCAAAAGATAAGGTTTCGCCTTGCAAAAGATATGGTTTCGTCATGCGAAAGATAAGGTTTTGCCCTGTGAAAGATATGGTTTCGCAAGGTGAAAAGTAAGGTTTCGTCGACCGGGATATTTCATTTTGGACTTCCAAAATAACAAAAAATAGGGTTATCCTACACTGATTTTGTTATCTATCTGCATATCAAACGGTTACAGAAAAATAACCCACACTGGAACCTACACTGAAACCCACACTGAACCCACACTGGAACCTACACTGAAAAATACCGCTTTGGGGTTCCCGCCGACTGACTTTGGTTTCACAAAAACCAGGTGATGATAACATAAATGAAACGAACTAAACGTATGGTTTGATGACTATCTCTGGGATTCCAACTACAAAGATACAACAAAAACCTTCGATTTCCAAATTTTCGAGAATATC
>CACZPU010000050.1 GCA_902783165.1 uncultured Prevotellaceae bacterium | reverse complement strand
CACATCGATTGTTGCCACCGAAGGCCCGAGAGGCTTCTTGGTACCTATATCGTTATCTATCCAATATACTTGCTCTGTCAGAGTGTTTTGCCCTGTTGCCCATGTTGTGACAATGGTGATAACAGCAAGCAGCAGGTATCTGAGTTTGCTCATAGTTAATAATACATTACGGACGAAACAATTGTGCATTATCTCACTTCGGCCTCATAGGTCACTTTCAGGTCGTTGCCGTCAACACCCAGGCTTAGGCTCTTTATTACAGGGATGGAAGGGGCTTTGCTCCAGCCGTTACCGCCGCGAATTCCCACTTCTGTATTGTCGTTGCCAAGCCATTCTTCCTTATTCTTCAGTTCGTAGGTACGTACAGAAGAGTAGGTGTAATTGCGTGTGCCGGGTGAATCGGAAAACATATCATCAACTCCCAAGTAGCAGTCGGTGAAAACATTGTTGTTTTTGGCAGCGTCACTATACAATATTGTTACAATGCAGTTTATCACAGTAGCTCCTGTGGTTCCTCCATTACCTTCAAAGGCCCCCCAATCAGCGTAGGCTCCTATCGCTCTGTATGGCAGTATGCAGTTTTTCCATAGATAGCCGCCTGCAAATCCGGTAACAATAGAGTGGTCTACTACTACACTACTACTAGCTCCGAAAGTGTTAACGTTGCCAGAAATAAAGCAGTTGTTGATGGACAGATTTTCTGCCACAGTGGCTTGGGTGGTTTCGTTGTTGGTAAAGCCACCGGTGAAAATACATTCTTGGATAAGGGTGTTCTTGGTGTTGGCAGAGTGGGTAAACCCCTTTGTGAGATAGCAACGCTTTACAACCAACCCCTCCACCGTGGCACCTTCTACGAGGGTAATAACACCATTGATTTTCACGCCCTCAATATGAACATTGCTAAGGGTTGCATCAGCAACGCCGATGTTCAGATTATTGTTGATTTGTGTCACATCGGTTCCCGCATCGGTATTTTTTTCGAATCCAGCTCCATAGATGGTGACCGACTTCGTGATGGTTGTCGGGGAGAATGTGCCTGACGAAAGAGAAATCACATCATCGTCTTGAGCGGCCTCGTGTGCCTCGACAAGAGCATTGATTCCTATGAACACACTCACATCATTGCCATGCAACAATGTGGCGGTAAACACATCACTCTGTGCTTTGGCCATCATGCAGCAGCCGAGCACGAAAAAGGTAATAATAATTTTTTTCATATGTTTTTTATGTATTAATGATTATATAATATGTACTAATGATAATATAACTTGTCACTGGACGCTAGGATTCTAATGCTGCATGTAGATCCAGATTGGTGACTCCTGGTCGTAGAACAAGACGTTCGATTTGCCCTCGGCGTTGACTTGGCTGTCTTCTTCATCTGGATTGGTAACAATTTTGAAGCTGCCAGCCAACAAGGAGGATTCTTCCTCCGCCGACTTCAAATAGACTGACGGGGCGATATATCTTCTTTTCTCCATGATTTTCGTTTATTTTTTCAAGACTTTTTTTCCGTTGATAATCACCACGCCCTTATAGCTCCCTTTCACACGTTGGCCGTTCAAGTTGTAAGCAGGACCCTCTTGCTTGGCCTTCTCGCCTTGCGATGTAGTATGGATGCCTGTGACAGTGCCATCGCTCCAAAGCAGCACGATGCTCTTGGCAGAAGCACTCAACAAACTCGATAGCACTGGCAGGTAAGCCCTGTTGGCAGGCATCTTGAAAGTTTCGTCCTCTTCTTTAATCTTGATAAATTCACCGTCCTTGAGCATCATGTTGGTGTATTGGCCTGAAGTGGAAGGTATGTGCACCGATTCCACAACAGCCACTAGGGTGTTGTCGTTCAGCACAGGAGCCTCTTCATCGGTCATTCTCAGTTTGTAGCTCTCACCTCCAGTTCCTTTCAGTAGAACTCCCACATTGGCGGGAATCACATCGCGGTTGACGTCTCTCACTCTAACGGCATAGCCAGTGCTTGTCTTGGTTGTCTCGGCCGTATAATGTGCGGTAAGTCCTTCTGGTAGCTTCAAAGCCAAGTCTGCACTGAAGGAGCCTATGCCCGACTTAGGAACGATATAGACAAAGTAGCTGGTGCTGATGAATGTTTCGGTGAGCGGTTCGCTCCAAACATTGCGCGAGTCGCCGACACACCACGATAGTGTATGCTCTCCTGCTTCCACTTCACTAATGTCTACAGGTATCACCCCGCTGTTGGCGGATAATGGACCTGTCACCAGATTGTCGGTGTCGTCATCAATCCAATAGAGGTATTTTACAATGGAGATGTCTTCGCTCTCATCGCCAGGGATAACGAAGTATTGTGTCATGGGTGAGCTCCACACACCGGTATCATCCTTTACGCGTATGGTGAGCGAGTGCAAGCCAACATGAAGCGACGAGATATCGACAGTTGCCACCGACTCAGCCAATGTCTTTTTGCCAGTAGCATCGCCGTCGATCCAGTATTCACGCTCCACAATGTCTTTGCCTGTG
>CACZPU010000049.1 GCA_902783165.1 uncultured Prevotellaceae bacterium | reverse complement strand
TGGAGAATATCTGTCGCATACCCTCCGACAAAGTGTTATATACGTGAACCGCTGAAGGTACTATGGAGCACATAAACACGAGGCAGTATCTTCCTGTTGAAAAGATTCCAAGAACTGTAGTTGTCAATCATGTTCCTCATGAAAGAATCTTCGAGAGTCCACTGTTCTCTGTTATTAAAACCCAAACACCAAAGTGGGTTTCAGTGTGGGTTCCAGTGTGGGTTCCAGTGTAGGATAAATTCAAGTAAAATGCTATTTGACAAGAAGATACGTGTCAGTGCGGGTTCTTTTGATTTTCTATGCTTAGGGAAAACGATGCAGCCGCCCCATGTGACGATGGAGCGACTACATGGAAATGTAAGAAAAAGCACACTGCTTTATGTTATTCTCCGTGTTTCCAGATGTGTGACACCTTACGTCGTATAACAATGATGTTGATGATGCTCACCACCAACAGCAGCAATACTCCCAAGGCAATGGCAGGCAGCATGGTGGTGTCGGCTATTTGTGGGAAGAAGGTGGTAATGACACCTGTGTAATAGCTGCGAACAAACCATAATGCCACCAATGCAATGATGAGCACCGCCACATTGAGCAGAATGGTGAGCCACTGGTATGGCTTGGCCACACTTACTGGCGAATAGCCTATCAGGAGCAGGTTTTCCAATTTGGATGCGTTTTTCTGAACGAGCAAATAGATGCTGAGCATGAGAATGTAGAAACTCAGAATACTGATAACCAGTCCGATAATCATTACCAATGTGACAACCAAACGTAGGAACCAAGTGGTTTTCTCTGCTTGCAGTTTGTCGTCCTCCACGTCGTAGTTGTTCTCGTCGATGAATTTGGCAATGTTCTCATCGGCAGGATTGCTCACTTCTACAATCAAGCGTGAGGGTTGCGACTGTTCTTCGGGCGCAAAACGGTTGTTGCTCCACTCCATGAAAGCCTGTGGCACAAGGATGGTGTTGAGCCTGTTGCTGAAACCGATGACTTTTCCGCGGAACTCCTCGCGATGTTGGTTGCCATGTATGAAGATATGGAAGTCGATCATACCTGCCAATCCGTCGCTTATTTTGGGCAATGAATGGCTTTGGGCGAACCCGAAATTATACATATTTATATATGTACGCGGGAGGATGACAGGCACTTCCCTACTCCCCTCGGCGTATTTCCAGTCTTTTAGGGGCACATCGACAAAATGGTCGGGCACACTTTCGAAAAACAATTCTGAGCGGATGAGGTTTTGTCCGTTGATTCCCATGGTGGCGTCAATGGCATATTCAGCTCGGGTGAACCAACCAACATTCTTGATAAACGTTTGTTGTTGCACATCGTCTATGTCGCCGGAACTAAAGGTGTTGCTTCGTCCAGAAATGGTGTTCCCCATATTGATCTTCTTGCTCATGATGATATAATCGGCCTTCATGAACGAGTCTTCGGATGTGAATACAGGCAATACGTCACGATAGAACTGAAATCCGAGTAATATGATGAACATTCCGAACAGGTTGGCAAAGAAAAAGCCAACAAACTGACCGATGCTGATATGCTGACGAAGCAGTTTCCAAACAAGATTCATGTGATTTTGTTATGATTTATTATTGATGGATTGTGAATATATATGTTGTAGACCGCATGACTTTTTGACTGCCGTTATAGACGGTATACGGTGTCGTAAGGTAGGTCGATGTGCTTTCCGATACTGGTTATCACAACGCCAGCCCCTTGGGCGGATGCTTCTTTGGTGATGATTTCGCCCATGATTTTGGAATTGTTGTCGTCAAGGTGCGATATCGGTTCATCGGCAATGAGAAAGTCGAATGGTTGCACCAACGAACGGATTAGTGCCACCCTTTGCTGTTGTCCGAAAGACATCTTGCCCACTTTGGCTTCCATTTTCTCAGCGATGCCGAGCATCTCAAACCATTCTTCAATTTGTTTGCGTGTCTTGAAACCAGTCAGCTTGTTCTTGATTTCAATGTTTTCGTATGCTGTCAGCTCAGGAAAAAGGCGGAGCTCTTGAAAGAGGTGGCTGATGTGCTTGGTTCTTAAGTCCACCCATTGGCCGATTTTGAGTTGGCTGCTGTCTACATCATCGAAGAAAATGCTGCCAGTATAGTCGTGTCGGTAGCCAATGAGATAGCTACACAAGGTGCTTTTTCCCTTACCACTGTCAGCTTCAATGAGATAGAGCCTGTCTTTTTCGAAAACAACGTCTTGCTGCCATATCTCACTGTCTTGTTGTTCGCGTGAAGCGAACACATGTGGAATCACGTATTTCAAACGGATGGTATTCATTGTATATGCGGATAATACTTGTTTTACAAATATGTTTTTGTCAATTTCTTCACGTATGCCTTCTTGTTATTTCATGGAGTATATGATGAAGTTTATCTGACCCAATAATGGTGTGACAAACGAGTTCAGCATCTGGGCTGTGTCGTTGTCCAATCTTTTCAGGTTGCAGATGATGCACATTTTGCTCGCTTCTGCCTTGTTCACGATTTGCGACGGCAATGTAGCCACTTTTGAAACTGATGTTTGGCGGTCAAGAAGACGGCAGAACAGTTCCTCATCGGTACTGCATGTGAACTTGTTCTGGTTTGAAGATGTGTTGTCTTTGGTTGGTTTTTCTATTGAGAAAAAGAAGTTGAGATGACCGTCGGTATATCGGTAGGAAGAGTAGTTGTCGCCCGGTTTTGTATATAATTCGAACGAACTTCCTGCAGGACGAGATTTTTTCCAATAGTCTACATCGTTCCAAAAATGTGTGTCGGCAAGATCGGCCTCCATGGCAAATTGTTTCTCTTTTGCTGCTACATTGTCGGCGGCAATCATGATATCGCCATCGATGCTGTTGATAATCTTATTCATGTCCACCACGGCATTCGCGCCTGTCAGCAGAGTTTGGAACGATTTGTTTTGTATCAGTACCGGCAGCAGCTCTTGCCCTTTTGCATTTGTGAGCATCTGAATAAGCGGTTTGTCGGTGAGACAAGCCGTGTAATGTTTGCCAATGTTATGGAAAATCTTTTTTGAATCGCTCAGAGCTTTATCGATACGCTGGTTGAAAGAGAATGTTTCTCCATCGATAAAGAGACATTTGTCTTCGATTGTCATACCTGCGCAGAGGATTATTTGTGAGTGGTCTGCATCTTTCGGTGCGCCAAAAGACAATGGGTCGGCCACTATGATGGGGAATGCGCTAATCTTGGCAATCATGGAGATGGGTGCGTCAATAGTTTCCAAACGTTCAAACAATGGTGATGTTTTGATGCTTCTGTCATCTTCTTGTTTGAAATATCTGCCCATCTGCTGCATTGTTTCTGTCTGTTGGGCAGGAACGACGGGACCCATTATCATGAGTGCCTGGTCGTTGAAGCCAACCATCCATGAACCTTTCAGGAAGGCATAGCTGACACCTTGCCGTTTGGATGGTTGTTGGCAATGCCCTTTGTCGGACAACTCTTCCAAGGTCTTTTTCAGTTGCTTCTGGTCGGATAATCTTGCCACCAGGCCAAGTGTGCCTTCTGCCGATTCGAAAAAGTACAGTTTGGAGGTTAAATCAATGCCTATTTGCCCATTATTGTAATTGTCTCCAAATAAAGACTGAACTAATAGTGTGATACCCTGGTTTTGTTTTTGCTGTTCTTGAGAAATCTGTTGCATGTCAACAGATAGCAAAGCAATGCTTTTGGCAGGTATCACGTTGATGTAATCATCGTTTGAACAGGATGACAACGCTGCGGTTATCATCAGTAGTATGTATATTGTTTTCTTCATTTCTTCATGTTGTTATTATACTTTTCGTCGTGTTAGCTGTGCCATCATGACGGCCGCCAAAGCTGCTGTCTCCGTCCGCAGACGGGCGTTCCCAAGTGTAATGCTTTGATATCCGTTGTCAATGGCCAATTGTACTTCGTCAAGGGAGAAGTCGCCCTCGGGACCTATCAGAACGGTGATGTCGTCGTCGAGTTGTGCCACATCTGGCGATGACAGGATGTTGAACAAGTCGGAACGTTTAATTTCGTCATAGCAGTGGGCAATGAACTTATGGCCGCTTCTGGGCGCTTGGATGAATTCTTTAAAAGAGAGCATCTGGTGAACAACGGGCAGCCATGGCTTACGGCTTTGTTTCATGGCAGAGACAACTATTTTCTCAAGTCTTTCCGATTTGATTATTTTGCGTTCTGAATATTTGCAGTTTAGAAAGCTTATCTCGTCGAAACCAATTTCCGTAGCTTTCTCTACCAACCATTCCACTCTGTCCATCATTTTTGTGGGAGCTATGGCAAGATGAATATGTCCATTCCATGCTTTTTGCTGCTCCATCTGTTCCTCGATTTCGTACAGGCAATGCTTGGGAGATGCCATTGTGACGATGGCGCGATAGAATGAGCCTTTACCATCCATGAGAAATATTTCATCACCATTTCCCAAACGTAGCACTTTCACGGCATGCATCGCCTCGTCGGCAGGAAGTTCGTGGGACGATAACGTGTCGGGAACATAGAAAAACCTATATTCTTTCATAGAGACATGGGGTTGGAAGATGTGTTCCGGCGATTCCTCTCATCGCGCAATTGTGATGCCAGCTCATAATTCTCTTCATGGATGGCTTTATCAAGTGCTTGGTCGAGCATATCATTGCTGAGAGAATTAAGAGGGATTGACACTCCATTTGGATTGTCTTTGTATTTCACGGACTGAACACACATCAGTGGTATAGTGATATAAATTGGTATTTTTCCTGCCACACTGAGCAAAACGGCATCAGCGGCGTTGATGGGAACGGTGAAATCGTCTATCAGGTTGTGTAATTGCACTTGATATTCGCCATCGATAATGTCGTTGATAATCAGTTCTAATTGTATCTGATCAGACTGCTTGTTAATGATTTTGCAAAGTGCTTCGGGTAGCATATCCTCCGTTATGGGAATATGCTTTGACCTCAACTCCACCTCGATAGCCTTCTTGCGGTCGCAAATGATGGAAAGTTGGCGCTTACATTCAATATCAGTAAGAATGAGCAGTCCAAGCTCATTCTTACCGACTATCTCTGTTACTCCCTTGAATATGAGACGAACGTTGTTCATTTAGTTGTTTATATGCTACTGCTATTGATTTTATCCCAATTTGACGACTATTTTTTCTCTGGACGGAAAATGAGTGCAAAGGATACACCTACGGCTAGCGCAAAACCAGCAAAGATAAACCAGCATGTTGGCCAGTCGCCTTGCAGATAACCATCTTGCCATGAACAGTAGTGATTGACAATCTCACCTGCAGCCAATGTACCTACGGTGGCTCCTACTCCATTGGTCATCATCATGAACAAACCTTGAGCAGATGCTTTCACAGAAGGTTCGCACTCTTGGTCGACAAATATACCACCCGATACGTTGAAGAAATCGAACGCAACACCATAGACGATACAGGACAAGATGAACAAAATGACACCAGGCATTCCCGGGTTGCCTATACCGAAGAATCCGAAACGGAACACCCATGCGAACATTGACATCAGCATAACAATCTTAATGCCAAATCGTTTCAAGAAGAATGGGATCATTAGTATACACAGTGCCTCACTAATTTGGGATATGGAAGTGAGAAGCGTTGCATTGTTTGCTGCAAACGAACTGGATATGGCTGCATCGGCAGAACCTTTGAAACTTGTGATGAAGGGTCCGGCATAACCATTTGTCACCTGAAGGCACATTCCCAAAAGTGCTGAGAAGATGAAAAACAGAGCCATCTTCTTCGTCTTGAAGAGTTTGAAGGCGTTCAAGCCGAAGCTTTCTGCCAGAGATACCTTGCCCTGCCGCTTCTCAACACGGCACTCTGGTAACGTGAAGCAGTAAGCGAAAAGCAGCAAACTCAGCATACCCGACACGAAGAACTGCATATAGGTATATTGGAACTTGTGCGCATTGTCAGCCAAGGTGAACGAGAATGATCCGTCTTCCCAAACGGCGCAGTTGACAAACCACATAGTGGCGATAAAGCCAATGGTTCCCAAAACGCGGATAGGTGGGAAATCGGTCACCGTGTCCATACCGTTGTTTTTCAGTATGGTGAATGCAGTGGTATTGGCCAATGCGATTGTCGGCATGAAGAATGCCACACTGAGCGTATACATCGTGATGAACATCGACTTGGACGGTATTTCTTGACCGAATCCGGCTTGTACGCCCATCCACCAGCAACAGAGCATGAATGCTCCTGCCAGCAAATGGCATATGCCCAAAACACGCTGGGGTTGCATATATTTGTCGGCAACGATTCCCATTAGCGTGGGCATGAATATTGATACAATGCCTTGAATGGCATAGAACCATGAAATTTGACTTCCCAGACCAGCGATGCCCAGGTAATTTCCCATTGATGTTAGGTAGGCACCCCATACAGCGAACTCAAGAAAGTTCATGAGTGCAAGACGAATTTTTAAATTCATAGTTTATTTATTTTTATTCTTATTCTTTCATGAAACGATGTGGTTTTCATATGCAAAGATAAATAAAAAACACATAAGAACAAAATAAATAACATTTATTAAACAGAAACGGCTGAGATAGATACAAAAAAAATTGATTGTCTCACGACAACCAATCTTTATTAACCTTAATAATCTAATACCATGAAAAACACATTGCAAATTTATAAAATGTTTCTGGTATATCAATATGTTTATGTGCCGTTTTACTTGATATTTAAATTTCTTTAAACATTTCACCATTCCATTTAAACTTTCTTTGCAGATGTTTGGCCTTATTTTTTTCTTTTTCGTCAGAGGTCATATATGAAGTACTAAGACCTAGAAAAATCTCTGGAGAGGATACAGACATGTTTGCATTGATCATGATGGGATTGAGTGTTGCAAGACTTGACTCAATATCTGATATGGTGCATGAGTCATTCTTGGAAATGAACGACATGACGAATTGTTTGTCATCGCTGAAAACAGGCAGTCCATATCGTGACTGGTCGCGTTTCCAATCACTCGTGTAAAAAATGATGTCGCTCTCCTGCTCAGGTGAGCGGTATGTCTTCAACAGGCAGATGACTGTGGATGAGTCTGTTTTGTGTAACAAACGCAATTGCATGACAGTAGACGAGCTTAAGGACACCTGCATGAAATCTGTTGTGATTGTGTCAATTCTGCTTTCTCCATGAAGCAGGTTCTTGACTTTCGACTCTATTTTCATGTTTGCCAAATCCATGAGTTCTGTTCTCATCTGTTTGGTAAGATAAGGTGTTATGGTATCTGGCATATTCAACCATGCATCGCGGACAGTCGTCTGTGCATTGATTCCCATCGCGAGGACAGCTGCAACAATGATAAGAATTGGTTTTTTCATAAAAAGAGATAATTCAAATGATCTATTATTTCAATGAATACTTTAAGTCTGATAACTATTTTGAAGACAAGACGATTTCCGACTTTATCTTTTTGTTGAGCGTACTCACTGTAAGTTTCATGTTTCCAGATGTTTTTGTTGCTCGTACTAAGACCACCAACTTACCATGGAAAAGACGCATAGTTGGCTCAGTGAATGGTTCCAATGAGGTGGCGTCGCCATTGCATGCAGCTTGGAAAAGTCCATTCCCTTCTACTGCGAATAGCAGTTCGTTGTCTGCATCAGGGCATAGGTTTCCATTCTCGTCAATCATGCTGACAGTGACGAAGGCCATGTCATTGCCATCGGCATGCAATGTCGTTCGGTCTGTTTCCAACAACAATTTGGCAGGTTTCCCTGCTGTTTTAACAATCTTCTCTCCTGCAACGGTGTTGTCTTCGTTGAAAGCAACGACCTTTATTTCGCCTGGTTCGTAAACGACATTGCTCCAACGTAGGCGGTATCTGTCCATTTTTGAATTTTTCTGCTTGTAGATTCTGCCTTGGCTTTTTCCGTTGACAAAGAGTTCTGCCGATGGGGCGTCTGTATAACAGTATACAGGTGTCACCTTCCCGTTACGTTTCGGCCATGTCCAATGTGGCAAGATATGAATGGTGTGTTCATCTTTGTTCCACTGGCTACGATAGAGATAGTAGCGGTCTTTGGGCAGTCCGGCCAAATCGCATATGCCGAAATAGCTGCTCCTTGAAGGCCAATATTCGTCATAAGGAGTGGGCTCTCCCAAATAGTCGAATCCTGTCCAAACAAATTGTCCGATGGTATACGACTTGTCGTCTTGCGCAATGAAGTCGTCCTCTGGCAGGTTGCTCCATGAACAGTACTCTGTGTCATAGCTCGAACATTGTCCGTCAGAATATGTTTTTGAGTTCGAAATCTCTACAGGGAATTTGTAAACGCCACGGCTGCTAACCGTTGAGGCTGTTTCGCTACCAAGGAGGAAACCTTTTGGAAGCGATTTGATATTGTTGTCGTATTTGTGGACACGATAGTTGAATCCGGGAACGTCCATCACTTGGGCAAAACCCGATTTCAATGCTTCTTCTGCACGGTCGAGACCTTGTGTCACCGGTCGTGTAGGGTCAAACTGATGGCAGATGTCTTGTAGGTGACGTGATATCTCCCTACCTTCCTCGCTCCATTGTTCTGGAATCTCGTTGCCAATGCTCCACATGATGATTGAAGGATGGTTTCTGTGTGCCACAACAAGATGCTCTATATCCTTGTCGCTCCATTCTTTGAAGAATCGTGCGTATCCATTTTTGCATTTTGGATAAATCCACATATCAAAGCTTTCAGCCATCACCATCATTCCCATCGAATCACATATTTCCATCTGCATTTGTGAGGGCATGTTATGGCTGGTTCGGATAGCATCTGCTCCCATATCTTTCATGATCTTGATTTGTCGGATGAGCGCAGCCTTGTTGACCGCAGTACCTAATGGCCCTAAGTCATGATGCAAACAAACACCTTTGATTTTTCGAGTTTTTCCATTGAGTTGGAATCCGTTTTCCTTGCTTACTTGAACGGTTCTTATACCTGTTTTCAGTTTATAGCAATCAACAATTTCATGATTCTTATAGAGAAGAACTTCCACCTTATATAAATAAGGTGACTCTGGTGACCATAGTTTGGGGTCTTTGATATAGGATGTCATTTGTGCCATGCCCGTTTTGTCAATGTCTTGGTGGGATGCTCCTACCAATTTACCAGTTTGGTCGTGAAAACGTACCTCTACGGCCATCTTGTCTGTTTCGTTAAAGCCTTCTGCTTTTACGTCAACGCCCATGGATGCAAGATGATTATCAAAGGCAAGTGTTCGTACGAAGACACCCCAGTCGACAATATGCGACTTTTGTGTTAGTATCAATTTCACAGGTCTGTATATACCGGCTCCAGGATACCATCGGCTACTCTCTTCCACATTCTTCAATTTGACTCGTAGCTGGTTTTCACTTCCGTCGTGATTTACAAAAGGTGTAATATCCATACGGAAGGTGTTGTATCCATAAGCCCATCTTCCAGCTTCCTTTCCATTGACATAAACAACAGGCTCGCTCATAGCACCGTCGAAGACCAGTTCAGCCCTTTCTGTTCCTGTAGGGATGGAGAATTGTGTGATATATTCACCCTCGCCAATCCATGGCAATGCACCAGAACGTCCAGATTTCTCCGTTGCCACTTTCTCACCATTTTGTTCTATGGCTACATTCTGCAAATCCCATTTTTTGTCGAAAGGGCCACTGATGGCCCAATCGTGTGGAACCGAGACTTGTTTCCAGTCTTTTCCGTTGTTGGAAAATTTCCAACCATCATCAATAGTTATTTCCGACCTATACTGAGCAGAAGCAGAAATAGATAATAACAACAGACAAGATAATACTTTGTATTTCATTTCATGAAATTTTTGATTATGATGCAAAATTACGAAATTAGTGAGAGAAATGAAAAGAAATAAATTATTTTCTTTCTTTTTTCATCGAAAATGCCATCTATATGATTATTTCACTTTTTGTATGTTAAATTTAAGCCATTAATCCCCTTATTTTATAGAAGAATCAATCGTTTACACAATTGATTTATTAATAAATCTTAAATTCCAGAATTGTGTTCCCACACAATTATTTGTGAAAGAAAAATGTAAGAAAATGTTTTGTTGATTAAAAAAAGTGTGTTAACTTTGCAGCGTTATCCTGAAAACAATCTTTTTACCTTAAAAAACTAATACCTATTGAAGATATGAAGCGATCACCTGTGAAGGCTGTCGCTTTATTTTTTTTCTTTCTCTTCCCCCAATTTTGTAGTGTATTTATTTTAACGACCAAGGTTGTTAAGTTCATTCCGTGAAACAATGTCGTAATGGATGTTTCTTTCCATACCAAAAATCTTTCAAAAAGTTTGTACATGAAAAGAACATATAAATGTTGTTTATGTATGTAAAAAGAACCGAAGTCGCGGACGATAGCCTTAGCAAGTGTTCCTGACGGTTCTGTCTTCTTTTGTTTTCCACCAAACTGCGAAAAATAGAGATTGTGGTTCAGAACCTGTCCAGCATTATTGAGTATTCCGCCCGTCGCTTT
>CACZPU010000048.1 GCA_902783165.1 uncultured Prevotellaceae bacterium | reverse complement strand
TTCAAAACAAGGGCGTTTAGCTCAGCTGGTTTAGAGCATCTGCCTTACAAGCAGAGGGTCGGCGGTTCGAATCCGTCAACGCCCACCTAGAGAAAGCCTTGCACATTCAAGTGCAAGGCTTTTTTTCCTTTTGCTACGTCTCTTCTCAGCTTAGTTATTCAAGCACATCAAACAGGTAATAGAGGGTGAACATATGAATTGCGACCAGATCCTTTCGCGCGAAACGCTCGTTTTGTATCTGAATACCAACCGAACGTATATCCCCGAAGCGGTGAAAGTAGTGACAGGCATGTCGTTCCCACAATATAATAAGGAGTGTGAGACGGGCATGACGCTGTCGGCCTATCGAGAGATAGCAGGAAACGGCGAATAATCATGATTATTTTCGTCGTTTCGTTGGCGGTTTCAGAATTATTTGCTAACTTTGCACCCTATTGCAATTAATACGTATTAAGTTAGACGAATGAATCTTGATTTATTGACTGCCATCTCGCCTATCGATGGGCGATACAGGGGCAAGACGGAATCGCTGGCCAGTTATTTCTCTGAGTATGCGCTCATACGCTATCGTGTGCGCGTAGAGATAGAATACTTCATCACTTTGTGCGAGCTGCCGTTGCCTCAGTTGCATGATTTCGACCATGGACTGTTCCCTGTGTTGCGTGCCATCTATGCCGATTTCACCGAGCAGGACGCACAGCGCGTGAAGGATATCGAGAAGATAACCAATCATGATGTGAAGGCAGTGGAGTATTTCATCAAGGAGAAGTTTGATGAAATATCGGCCGACGACCGCTATCCGTCGCTTGAAAAGTATAAGGAGTTCATCCATTTCGGACTCACCTCTCAGGATATCAACAATACCAGCGTGCCGCTTTCCATCAAGGAAGCCCTCCACGATGTGTTTTTCCCACAAGTGCAGGAGCTGATAGACTTGCTCACTGCCTATGCTGAAGAATGGAAGGATGTGCCCATGCTCGCCAAAACACATGGGCAGCCGGCATCGCCCACACGTCTTGGAAAGGAGGTGATGGTGTTTGTCTACCGACTGACCAAACAGCTCGATGAACTGAAGCGGGCTGAGATAACAGCCAAGTTCGGAGGTGCCACCGGCAATTTCAATGCCCACCATGTGGCCTATCCCGACAAAGATTGGCGTGAGTTCGGCAACCGCTTCGTGAGCGAGAAACTCGGACTGGTGCGTGAGCAATACACCACGCAGATTAGCAACTACGACCAGCTGGGAACCGTGTTCGATGCCATGCGCCGCATCAACACCATCATCATCGACCTCGACCGCGACTTCTGGATGTATATCTCCATGGAGTATTTCAAACAGAAAATCAAGCAAGGGGAAGTGGGATCGAGCGCCATGCCTCACAAGGTGAACCCCATCGACTTTGAGAACTCGGAAGGCAATATGGGCGTGGCCAATGCCATTCTGCAATTCCTCGCACAGAAACTGCCCATCAGCAGATTGCAGCGCGACCTGACTGACTCCACCGTGCTCCGCAACGTGGGTGTTCCCATGGGACATGCCGTCATTGCCATCCAAAGCACGCTCAAAGGACTGCGCAAACTCATCCTCAACGAGGAGAAACTGGCAGAAGACTTGGAGAATACCTGGGCAGTGGTGGCAGAGGCCATTCAGACCATCTTGCGCCGAGAGGCCTACCCCCATCCCTATGAGGCACTGAAGGCGCTGACACGCACCAACGAGCGCATGACAGAACAGACCATCCACCAGTTCATCCAGACACTCAACGTGTCTGATGCCGTGAAGGCAGAACTCATGGCCATCACCCCTTGGAACTACACGGGCATCTGATGGCTCGGGGCAAAGCGGCTTACTCGTGTAGAGGCAGGCGTTATGCTCCATCTCAGCATTCCAAAAGGCCTAAGCGATTAGGCGTGCGTGATGCTCTTTGAAGATTCAACCATGAATTGTAGAATATAACGAACAACAAATTGTATAATACAACAACAACGCATTATAAAAAACAACGACAACGAATTGTAAAATACGACGAACAACGTACAACGAATTGTGATATTTGAATTATTATCCAACATTTTAATTAGAAAGTATTATGTCAGAAGAATTAGAGAACAAAACTGAAGGAATGCCAGCAGAGCAGAACCAACAGAGTGAGGGAAACCGTGAGGGCTACCGTCAGTCGAGCTACAGCAGTAATGGTAGCTATCGTGCTCCAGGTCGCAGTCCGCGGCCACGAATCCATACCCAGCGAGCCTACACATCAAAAAGCTATGACCATGATGAAGAAGCTTTCCGTCCTGAAGGCTTCGGAACTTCATTACAGCAGGATAACTCTCAACGAAGCTATCGTCCAAGAGGAAGCTACCAGCAAGGTGGTGGATACCAACCCCGCCAGCAGGGTGGCTACAATGGCCGTCCCCAACAGGGTGGCTATCGTCCTCGTTATGGAAGCCAAGATAATGAAGGTGGCTACCAGCAGCGCGGTGGATACCAACCACGCCAGCAAGGTGGCTATCGTCCCAGATACAATAATCCCGAAGGAGAAGGCGGTTACCAATCACGCGGAGGCTATCAGCCTCGTCAGCAGGGCGATTATCAACCGCGCGGCGGCTATCAGCAGCATGGCGGCTACAACCGTGGCGGCTACCAGCAGCGTGGCGGTTATAACAATCGTGGTGGCTACCAGCAGCGTGGCGGCTACAACAACCGCGGTGGCTACCAGCGCCCAGACTACGACCCCAATGCTAAGTATAGCCTAAAGAAGCGTATTGAATATAAAGAGATGAATGTCGACCCCAACGAGCCGATTCGTCTCAACAAGTTCCTCGCCAATGCAGGAATCTGCAGCCGACGCGAGGCCGATGACTTGATACAGAACGGCGCCATCACTGTCAACGGACAGGTGGTGACCGAACTTGGAACCAAGGTGTTGCGTTCCGATGAGGTGATTTATCACGGAAAGAACATCATGCCGGAGAAAAAGGTGTATGTGCTGCTCAACAAACCGAAGGACTATGTCACAACCAGCGACGATCCACAGCAGCGCAAGACGGTGATGGACCTCGTGAAGAATGTTTGCCCAGAGCGCATCTATCCAGTGGGAAGACTCGACCGGAATACCACCGGTGTGCTCCTGCTCACCAACGATGGCGACTTGGCTAGCAAACTGACACATCCCAAGTTCCTCAAGAAGAAAGTTTACCATGTGTTCCTCGACAAACCCGTGGCTCCCGAACACATGCAGCAGATTGCCGAGGGTGTTGACCTCGACGATGGTGAGGTGCATGCAGATGCCATCGAGTATGCCAGCGAAAACGACCATAGTCAGGTGGGCGTGGAAATCCACAGTGGCAAGAACCGTGTAGTGAGAAGAATCTTCGAGTCGCTCGGCTATCGTGTTGTGAAGCTCGACCGTGTGATGTTCGCCGGACTTACCAAGAAGAACTTGCGTAGAGGCGACTGGCGTTTCCTCACCGAAAAAGAGGTTGACATGCTGCGCATGGGTGCATTCGAATAAAAAACATTCCAATATATTCGTTAAAATGAAAAGAACAAAGATTATCGATGCACTCAGCTGCACCGATTATGGAAAAGAAATAACCGTCATGGGGTGGGTGAGAACCCACCGCAGCAGTAAGGCTGTGGATTTCATCGCCTTGAACGACGGCTCTACCATTAAGAACATCCAGGTCGTGGTGGATGCAGGACGTGTGGATGAGGCCACAATGAAAAGCATTACTACTGGCGCCTGCATTGGTGTGACCGGCACCCTCGTTGAGAGTCCCGCACAAGGTCAGGCTTCTGAGATTCAGTGTACAGGCATTACAATATATGGTCTGTGCGGAAGCGACTATCCAATGCAGAAGAAAGGACAGACTTTCGAGTATATGCGCCAGTGCGCTCACTTGCGCCTCCGCACCAACGTCTTCGGCGCTGTCATGCGCATACGCCACAACATGGCCATGGCCATCCACACCTATTTCCACGAGCATGGATTCTACTATTTCCACACTCCGCTCATCACTGCCAGTGACTGTGAGGGTGCAGGCAATATGTTCCAGGTGACCACTAAGAACCTTTACGATCTGAAGAAAGATGAGGAAGGAAAGATTATCTATGACGATGACTTCTTCGGGCAGCAGACTTCACTGACCGTGTCTGGACAGCTGGAGGGAGAGCTGGGTGCAACTGCCTTGGGTGCCATCTATACTTTCGGCCCTACATTCCGTGCCGAGAACTCAAACACACCACGACATCTCGCGGAGTTCTGGATGGTAGAACCTGAGGTGGCTTTCCTCGACCAGGAAGAACTGATGGATCTCGAAGAGGATTTCATCAAGTATTGTGTCCGCTGGGCATTGGAGAAATGTAAGGACGACCTGGAGTTCATCAACAACAATAAGTTCATCACACCACAGCACGATTTGATTCCTCGTCTGGAAGGTGTGCTCAAGGAGACCTTTGTTCGTCTGCCCTATACTAAGGGTATTGAGATTCTGCAGGAAGCCATCCGCAACGGAAAGAAATTCGAGTTCCCGTGTAATTGGGGCGACGACCTCGCTTCTGAGCATGAGCGCTATCTCGTGGAAGAGCATTTCAAGAAACCGGTCATCATGACCGACTATCCTTCGTGCATCAAGGCGTTCTATATGAAACAAAACGAGAAACAAGGCGATGGGTCGGTTGGCTACAAAGGTTGTGTGGCTCCTGGTCCTACCATGCAAGGCACTGATGTGTTGTTCCCGCAAATCGGTGAGATCATCGGTGGCTCCGTCCGCGAGGAGAACTACGACAAACTGATGGGTGAGATTGCTGCACGCGGAATGGAAACCGACAAACTGTGGTGGTATCTCGATACACGTAAGTACGGTTCGTGCCCCCATGGCGGTTTCGGTCTCGGATTCGAGCGCCTCATCCTTTTTGTCACAGGCATGCAAAACATCCGTGACGTCATACCATTCCCGCGCACCCCGAAGAACGCAGAGTTCTAAAGTGGTCATCCGGATATCTTTAACCCAATCGGTTGACAGATACGATTATTGCCGTTCAAACGACCGATTGGGACTCAACTATCCGGCGGAATCAGTGCTCTCTCTCAGAGCTATCAGAGAAATAGGTATCTTTTGCGAAAGGGATAACCCTTGTCGCAAACCTCATGTCCAGAGCAAAGTGCATTCGCACCTCAACACCTGATTCCTCTGTTAACCCTGAGAGGGATTTTTTTTGACAATCATCATCTGCTTATTTGTTCCCCAATATCTGGCCTGCGGTTTGCGCTTCCTTTCCGGAAGAATCGTCGGGCTTTCTCTCTCCTCTGTAATTTGGTCATTGACGTGATGTTTGATGAACCCCAAACGTGTACCCGGATTGTTTTAGCACGCCTCGTGTTGTCCGGTAGAGTGATTGAAACAAGTATAAAAAATGTTCGCGCGCGTACATTTATATATATTATAGGGCAAATCTCCCCTGTTATACAAATATATTTATCATTATTTTACAGGAAATGTGCAAAAAAACGCTGAATCTCTTTGTGTATCGCGAAAAAATCATTATTTTTGCACATCAAAACAAACGAAACATGATTTTTTAGTGATAACCCTTAACCCCAAATGCCTATGGATGAAAACAAAAAAGCATTTGTAAAATGCTGTTACTTAGTGTGTCATTCTCATTACACAGTACAGCGCTCGTGAAAAAGCAGTCAAATACCTTAGTTCAAAGACCCAAAACCCTTTAAATAAAGGGGAAACGGGATTAATTGTTAAATATTGTTCATTTTGTGAAAAAAATCATTGAAATGTTTGCGCAATATGAGAATTAAGCGTATATTTGCACAAATTTATTGTGTCCTCTCCTCAAGAGAGGCGCGATATTATGGAGAAAATAAAGCATAAAGTATATATTTAGTTTAATTTAATTTTTTAGTCAATGAAAAAGAAAATTTTTAGTTCTTTGCTCTTGGTGGTCTTTGCACTGGCTTCCACGAGCATGTTCGTTTCTTGTAAGGACTATGATGATGACATTAACAAGAATGCAAATGCCATCTCTGCCTTAGAGAAAACGATTCAAAAACTGGAGACTCAGACTCTTCCAGGGCTCTATCTGAAAATTGCCGATGCTCAGAGCACTTATGCTACCATCGCTGCAATGAATCAGAAAGCCAACATTACTGACTTGTTGGATTATGCAAAGCTGACAGACCTTAAGGACTGGGCTCTCCGCTCTGAGCTTGATAATTATCTCAAGCTGGCAGATGTTAAGGACTGGGCTCTCCGCTCTGAGCTTGAGGCTTATGTGCTGAAAAATAGCCCTGAGTTCTTGGCTCTGCAAGAGTGGGTGAAGGACGTTGAGTCTGCTAAGTATCTGGAAGGTCTTATCCAGGACTTGAAGGAATTCAATGACGAGAACAAGGGTGGTTATTTGAAGGCTGACGACGAGGATTTCATCAAGTTGGTTAACTTCATTAATGGTTACGACCAGACACTTGGTGAGATTCTGACTGACTATGTGACCTCTGAAGGTCTGAACGGTCGTCTGAACCCAATCGAGTCTGCATTTAAGAACCTTGACATGCAGGAAGGTATCATCAAGTCGTATTTCGACAAAATTGATGAGATATACGGTAAGGACTTCCTGAGCGCAGAAGACAAGGCTGCTCTGCAGGATGTTAAGGATGGTAAGTTCTTGAAGAAGGATGAGTTGTTCAGTGAACTTCCTACTCAGTTGAAGGACTTCACAAATGATGATCTCGACAAACTGAAGGAAATCATGGAATGGTATGCTGTTGAGGTAACAAAGGAGGATGGTCCTAACCTCAATACTGTACAGTATATGATCGACTCTAAGCTCATGAGCCTCGTATTCTATCCAGAGTATTATCTGAATGGTATCGAGACCATCGAAATTCCTGTTCTCGCTTATCAGCCAGTTATCACAAAGAAAGGTGAGAAGAAGGGTGAGCACTTCGAGTATTATGCAAACGCTATCTATGGTAGCCTCCAGACAGAAGACGGTATCGCTGAGCTCGATCCATCTGAACTCTACACTCTCAGCATTGGTAAGACTACATTCGAGGAGAACAAATGGGCTCTTGTTGGTGCTTGGGCTGACAAGTTCTCTAAGAACAAGGATCTGAAGTACACTTATGCTACTGCTCCTATGTACGGTACAGCTAAGTATCACTTCAATCCTACAACAGCTAACATCGACGGTATGGGTCTGTCATTCTTGGCACACCAGCCATTTGCTATTGAGGCTCTCGCTGCTCCAATGGACATTCAAGGCAAGACAGAGGCTAACGATGTTGAGCTGACTGGCTATCCAACAGTTGCTGCTTCTAACCGTTACGTTCCTTCTGTGGAAAAGGCTAGCGCAAGCATGATTAAGAACGGTCTTCTCGAAGTTAAGATTGGCTTCAAGAATCACGCTGCATTCGAAGGTTATGTTGAGCAGCTTGTTAAGCAGGCTGACCTGCTCACAGGTACGAACTCTGACTACAACTATACTGCTGCTAAGTTCCAGACCAATATCGACGTTGTCGCTCTCCAGATGACAAGCGATGGTGCTGCTGACGCAGAGGGTGGTGTTAAAACTCGTAACGTTGTTTCTGACTACGCTGCTGTTTGCCCGACTATCTATCATGTTCGTCACATCGTTGACGTTGCTCCTACTAAGACATGGTTGTCTTCTGAGGATCCTGAGACAGATGCTCGTTTCGCAACAACTATGCCTAAGTGCGACCTGACCGACGTAATGAAGTCTTGGTGGACCAACGATTATGCTCCTAACATGGGCAGCGAGGACATTCGTCCATTGTTCCTCCAGGCTAAGAACGCTATTGGTGAAAGAGAGACTGTTAAGGATAAGGATGGTAATGATTATACAAGACCTAACGTTCCTGCTACTCACTTCATCTATTATAAGGATACTCTTGACATCCGTCAGTTCATCCGTACACACTTCACATACATTGCTCCACAGTCTACACTGCGCGATGAGTTCCTGCACAAGCAGGAGAAGACTGCTGAAGATGATGACGCTCTCCTCAAGAAGCTCGGTCTGCACTATGAGTACTTCCTCGTTCCTTATGCTGAGGGTACAAACGTAACTGAGGAGACCAACCACCTCGAGCAGATTCCTGTAGAGGGTAAGGATCTTGCACTGAGCTCATTCTTTGCTCCTCGTAATGTTGACGTGAACACTGGTGAGACCATCAAGGGTAAAGAGGCTTCTCGTTACGCTATCGACCGTGAGCCACTGATCCGTGTTGAGTTGAAGACTGAGGGTGGTGAGACCATCGAGGCTGGTTACATTAAGCTGTTGATTTCTGAGCAGAAAGCACAGGTAATCCGCAAGCCGGTTATCATTCCACACGATTTCGTAGGTCCTTATCCAATGGATTGCGGTATGGCAGACTCTATGTTCTGGCATCAGATTGAGAACAAGGTGCTCAATGCTAAGAAGTATAAGGAGCAGGATGTTGTTGTATTCGACTTCACTAAGTACGAGTTTGACAAGTACTTCGAGCCAGATACAGATGCTGACGGCAACTTCAAGCGTTACATCGTAACTCATGTTGATGGTGAAGTTTCTGCAGTTGCTCCTGAAACCAATCCTCTCGGTGTTGTTACTCAGAAGATTGACATCATGCACAAGGAAACAAGTGTTGTGAAGTGGGAGGTTGCAGATCCACAAGAGGCAATCGATCGTCTTGGTGTGATTGACAATGCTGATAAGACCTTGAAACTGAACGAGAAAGCTAATACTACTTACATCCGCTTCAAGGATAAGACTGGTTTGTTCGGCGATGTATATCTCGAGCTGACCATCAAGAAGGAGAGCATGCAGTATGCTGTTGGTTATGTTCTGAACAAGACTCTGAGCTACTGGTATCAGCAGAATTCAGGTGTTGGTGCATTGGATAGTGATCCTGCAACACACTTCGAAACTCACATGAATGTTCCTACTCCAAAGGATCAGACAACTGTTCTGACAACTGACGACTTCAAGAAAGACCTCTATGAGTTCTTCTACAATCCTATTAAGGATGATGAAAGTAAGGCAATGGCTGATCGTATTGCTCACAACATCCTCGAGTGGAAGGCTTCTGATGTTGAGTTCAAGAACCTGAGCAAGCATGGCACATTCAAGCTCATCCGTCCGAATGACAAGAATGCACGTGTTCTCAATACAAATGGTTGGACTGTTAAGGGTTACTCTGGTGACCAGTATAAACTCGATGTAACAGATGTTACAGTAAATGCTGATGGTTCTACTGTTCAGTATATTACTGCAACCAAGGGTGGAAAGACTGAGAACATCGTTTCTCTGACCTACACTCCGGATGATCCTGCTACAAACGCTAAATTGACTGACAATGAAGAGAAGTCTGTTCTGAAGCTTGAGAAGAGCGAGTTCGGTTACGATATCATGAACAAGGTGGGTCACAAAGAGCTGACTGAAGAGGATGAGACCTTCACCGCATTCATTGAGGTTGTTAACGAGGATGCTTGCTACTCATTCATCGAGAATCCTTACTTCAATGTTCGCTTCCTCCGTCCAATCAACTGGTATCCAAAGAACCCGAACGATTTGAAGGATGCTTGGAATGCTAAGCAGACAATTAAGTTAAGTGAATTCGTTAGCTTCAACGACTGGCGTACAACTGACAACACATTGTCTAATCCTTCAACCAACTACACTGGTAATTCTTATCCAGTTCTGAACACAATCACTGGAATCTTCAACGGTGAGAATACTGCTTACAAGTACTATGGTATCACAATCACTTCTAACGACCAGGAGTGTGTAACTGACCTGAACAAGGGTAAGGATGCACGTATCCAACTCGTTGGTGATGCTGCTATCAACAGTGCTATCCAGAACGGTGAGTTGAAGAAGTGCTACGTATTCGATGGCTTCGACTTCACATTCGACGGTGTTGACACTTATACTTACTGGAACAATGAGGGTAACTTGGGTACATTCCACATCTACGTGCCTCTGTACATCAAGTACACTTATTCACCATGGGCTACAGAGCCTCTGTTCATCAAGACATGGAGTTCTGTACTTGTTAAGGAAACTGTTAACAACCCACAGTCTGCAAAGAAGAACTAATTAGATTCCCGTCTAATTAAGATACTAACAAGGGGGTGTCAACTCGTTGGCACCCCTTTTTAAAGAAAAATAGTTTTATAATGAGGAAGAATTCTTTATATCTGGTGCTTGTCACCGTAATGCTTGCCCTGACCCTCGGCTCTTGTCATAAGAAGAAGGAGAAATCTGTTGAAGAGAAGGTGGCTGAAATGATAAAGCCACGTTATGATCTCACTCAGGCCGACACAACCGAAGTGCTCTCTCTGACACAACATTTTCTTCAATTGCTGAAAGACAATCAGGTGGAGGATGCCATCGCCATGCTTTACTTCTATAAGAATGATTCTATTCAGCCTCTTCCTCGAAACATGGCCGACCGTCAGCGTTTCGTGTTCAACACCTTCAGAGGTGTGAAATATGAAATCGAGAAAATGGCGTTTCTTACTCCTATTGACAATGAGGTTGTCTATCTCATGACTATGTTCGAGAAGAAGGAAGGTGATCCTCGTCCCAACGAGATGCGCTTTGTCTTGAAACCCATCCGCTATGCGGACAAGTGGTATCTCACCATGGCAGATTCTCCAACGAGCACCATCAACCTGAAAGGTACAGAAATAAAACATTAATCAATAAAGAAAGGATATGAAATTTTTCAGAACACTTTTGGCAACAGCTCTGCTTTCTGTTAGTGCTGCTGCAATGGCTCAAGCAACTTATACTGATGCTGAAGGCAACAAGTATGAGTTCAAAAAGCATGCATTCCTTACTCTTCAGGGGGGTGTGCAGTACACTTTAGGTGAGGCTAAGACCAGCAAGCTTTTCTCTCCGAATGCACAGCTCGGTCTGGGTTACCAGTTCTCTCCTGTCTTTGGTGCTCGCATTCAGGCCAACGCTTGGCAGAGCAAGGGTGGCTGGAATGGCTATAGTGCACGCGAAGGTGCACCTGCCATTACTGCTGACTATAAGTACAAGTATGTTGCTCCAGGTCTTGACTTCATGTTCAATCTGAGCAATCTGTTCTGCGGATGGAATCCCAACCGTGTATTCAATGTAACTGCTTTCCTCGGTGGTGGTGCAAACATTGCATTCTCTAACGATGAAGTACACGACATTGCTGCTGGTATCCACAACGATCTCGGCGCTTATGAGCTCGAGTATCTCTGGGATGGCACAAAGGTTCGTCCTTTCGGACGTGCTGGTATCGACCTTGGCTTCCGTCTGAGCGACGCTGTTAGCCTCTTGGTTGAGGGTAATGCCAACATCCTGTCAGACCACTACAACTCAAAGAAGGCTGGCAATGCTGACTGGTATTTCAATGGTTTGATCGGTCTCCGCATCAACTTGGGTAAGAGCTACACTAAGACAGCTCCAACTCCTCCACCAGCACCAGCTCCAGTAGAGCAGAAGTATGTTGAGCCAACACCGGCTCCAGCACCAGCTCCAGCTCCTGCAAAGATTGAGCCTATCCGTCGTGACATCTTCTTCACCATCAATTCTATCGTCATCACAGAGACCGAGCAGAAGAAGGTGAAGGATATCGCCGACTACCTGGCTAAGTATCCTAATGCAAAGGTTGTTGTTAGCGGTTATGCTGACAAGGGTACAGGTAATGCTGAGATCAACGCTCGTTTGGCAGCACAGCGTGCCGACGTTGTTGTTCGCGACCTGAAGGAGAAGTATGGTGTGAGTGCAGATCGCATTACTTACAGCAGCTATGGTGACACCGTTCAGCCATTCGCAGAGAACGACTTGAACCGTGTATCTATCTGTATTGCTGAGTAATACTTACATTGGTATTAAATTACTATTAAACTAAAAAGAGCATCGCCCTCGGTGATGCTCTTTTAGTTTCTGAGAAATGTTGTTTGTTTCTCTTCTACATAGATTTCTTGTAGTTTCTCTTCTCTATTGAATTCCTGTTTGTTTCTTGTTGTTGAATCTCTCGCATCAAGAACATCAGTTGTCGAATTTCTTCAGCCGTGTTTCACTTTTTGGAATGGAGGGGCAGTCGGCTATGGTTATTCCTTTTCTTCTGGAACCACTTCACCATCGCGCAGATGGATGGTGCGGTCTGTAATGGCAGCCAAGGTCTCGTCGTGTGTGACAATAACAAAGGTCTGACCGAACTTGTCTCTCAAATCGAAGAACAGCTGGTGAAGTTCTGCTTTGTTCTTCGAGTCAAGACTGCCGCTTGGTTCATCTGCTAATATGACATTCGGGTTGTTCACCAATGCGCGGGCAACGGCTACGCGCTGCTTCTCTCCACCCGACAATTCATTGGGCTTGTGTCCGGCACGCTCTTGCAATCCCATAAAGGCGAGTAGTTCTTCTGCCCGTTTCTTGGCCTCGCTATGACTGGCGCCTGCTATAAAGGCAGGAATCATGATGTTTTCCAAGGCCGTGAATTCAGGAAGCAGTTGGTGGAACTGGAACACAAAACCAATATGTTTGTTGCGAAAGTCTGACAGTTTTTTCTTGTTCATGTGACTGACATCCACTCCATCAATCATAACGTTGCCTTCATCTGGCTTGTCCAAGGTGCCAATGATTTGCAGGAGAGTCGTCTTGCCGGCACCGCTTGGGCCTACAATGCTGACGATTTCTCCTTTTCCGATGGATAGGTCAATGCCTTTGAGAACTTGTAGTTCTCCGAAACTCTTCTTGATATTCTTTATTTCAATCATAATCTTTTATTTTTCACTCTATGTGTCTTATCATGTTGGAATGATGCTTTGAATGGTTTTCTCCCTTGTGCTCATCACATGATTCTGACATCAGATTGTACAAGTCGTTCGGCGTCATCTGTATTTCATGTATGTGATGCGCCGCATCCCTGATACTTCACAATGATGCGACTTCTCATCCTTGAGATGACTTGTTTTTTTGAATGCGATGAGCTATCCAGTCGCGTATCTGCGTGTAAGCACTTTGCTGCTCGCTCTTTTGTGGTGCAGTGAACGACATGACGTCGGTTGGCTCACCGTATTGGTCAGGGAAGATAATCATCAGGTTTTCCTGATGGAAATATTGGGTGATTTCCGAAGGCAACTTGTCGAATGCCGATTTGTACGACACCGTACTCTTTCTTGCTGTTACCACCACAAAGAGGTGGTCGTTCTTGATTTCCCCAGCTATTCTTGGCAATTCGTTCCAGTGGGCCATGAGCGTGTATTCAGCTCTCACATTAGGATGGATGTTTTGTATGTATTGACTGATAAGTGCCAAAGTAGCTTGCTTGCTGTGGAATTGCATTCGGCAATCCATGTTTGCTGCCATTCGTGCCAGTCGGTCAAGCCATCGGTGGAATCCGGGTTCATATTCAGCCCTGCTTGGAACAGCCACCTGTATGCGACGAATGGTGTTAAGTGGTTGCCCCAGTCGTGCCATGATGATTTGCCGGTTCACTTCCGTGAAGAGATTTTCTGCAAACACGCCCCAGAAACTATTGTCGTCCACCTGTCTGTTGTGTATGCCCATGATGATTTCACTCGCATCATATTCCTTGAAAGCATGCATGATGCCATTGGCCACATTGGTGGCAATACGGCTTTGCGTCTGCATACGCACGTCCGCCGCACTGGCTGCTATCACCGCTTGTTCGAGCAGCCGCTTGCCCAATGCCTGGTTGCGATGCACGTTTTGGTCGTCGAGCACTACGCTCAGACCAATCAGTCCTCTGTTCAGTCGTTCGTTTCGCATCATGATGGCGAGTGAGACGAGTGTTTCCATGTTACCTTGGTATTTCAAAGGAATAAGAATCTTCTCGTCATCGCCCTTCTTCGTGTCCTCCTCTTCAATGTCTCCGTGCAGCACAATCTGCCGTGAAGCCATTTCGCTGACAATTGAGGAGATGATACAAGTAAAGAGAATCATCATGACCACACCATTGAGCATCTCGGCATCGACAAGCGCTACGCCCGGAATAATTTCCATCTTCATGCCCACCATCACAATGGCAATCGAACCGGCAGCGTGGGCACTGGTCAGACCGAACATCATGTTTCCGTGACTGAGCGGCAGCCGGAACGCAATATTGGCAATGTATCCGGCAAACATCTTTCCCAAAGTTCCTATGACAACGATAATCAGCACAATGTATGCCGTGTGCAAGCTTGTAAACAAGGCTCTGATATTGATGAGCATGCCCACGCCGATGAGGAAATAGGGAATGAATATGGCATTTCCAATGAACTCAATGCGGTGCATCAATGGCACCACACGCGGTATGTATCTGTTCAACAGCAGTCCTGCAAAGAAAGCGCCGAACACGCCTTCCAGCCCAATCATGCTTGTAATGGCAGCGTTGAGGAAGAGCACACTCAGCACGAAAATGAATTGTGTGACGGCATCGCTATGATGTTGCAGGAACCATCGTGCAGTGCGCGGAATGATGAACAACATCGCCGTGCAGTAGAGGGCAAGCTTAATGAGCATCCAAGCGATAAGGCCCACAATGTTTTGCGAACCGTCTTCTGCCTGGTGGCCAAACACGCTGACGAGAAGCGACAGCGAGAGCAAAGCCAATAGCAGTGCCAGCACAGAAGCCCCCACGCTAAGTGTGACGGCACGATGGCGCTGCAGTCCGTACTTGCAGATGATGGGGTAGGCAATGAGCGTGTTGCTCGACATCACGCAGCAGAGCAGCAGTGTGGCCTGCCGGGAATAATGCATGAGGTGGATTCCGGCAAAATATACCAAGATGAACGGTGTTAGGAAGGTGAGCAATCCAAAGATGAATATCTCTTTGTTGTGTTTTTTCAGTCCTTCCATATCCATTTCCAGACCGGCCAGAAACATGATATAGTAGAGGCCAACTTGTCCGAAAAGCTCGAAACTGGCATCACGTTCCAGAATATTCAGGCCATATTGTCCCACAATGACGCCCGCCAGTACCATTCCAATGATATGAGGTATGCGCAGTTTGCTCATCACCATAGGCGCAAACAATATCATCAGCAGCACGATGAAGAAAATCCACGTGGTGTCAGTTATGGGAAAGTATGATGCGAAATCAAGCATATTCACTGCAAAATTACAATTTTTCGGTCAATCCTGCACATTTTCTATCGAAAAATATTAATTTTGCAAGCAGAATCTCTCTTGTGGCGATTTTCTTTCTGTCTGTCCAAGGAGATTCTAAAGGTGTTCACGGAGCACTTTTGGTGCTTGTGATGCTTTTTTGAAAAGGATAAGGTAAAATGAGTTTTTAATTTAAAGGATATGAAAGTAGCAATTGTTGGCGCCAGTGGCGCTGTGGGACAAGAATTCCTCCGTATACTCGATCAGCGTAATTTTCCGATGGACGAGCTTGTGCTGTTTGGCAGTGAGCGCTCGGCAGGTAGAAAATACACGTTCCGTGGCAAAGAGATAGAAGTGAAACTACTACAGCATAACGACGATTTCAAGGATATAGACATTGCTTTTACCTCTGCAGGTGCAGGCACATCGAAGGAGTTTGCCGAAACCATTACCCAATATGGAACAGTGATGATTGACAACTCCAGTGCTTTCCGTATGGATGCTGATGTGCCTTTGGTCGTTCCTGAGTGCAACGCCGAGGATGCTTTGAACCGTCCGCGTGGCATTATTGCCAACCCCAACTGCACCACTATCATGATGGTGGTTTGCCTGCAGCCGTTAGAGCAGCTCAGCCATATCAAGCGCATCCATGTGGCCAGTTATCAGAGTGCCAGTGGTGCCGGTGCTGCTGCTATGGCAGAATTGCAGCAGCAGTACGAGGAAATCGTCGAAGGTAAGCCTGTCACGGTGAAGAAATTCCCTCATCAGTTGGCATACAACGTTATACCCCAGATAGACGTCTTCCAACCCAACGGCTACACGAAGGAAGAGATGAAGATGTATAATGAGACCCAGAAGATTATGCACACCGATGCCAAATGCTCTGCCATGTGTGTTCGCGTCAGCTCTTTGCGCAGCCATAGTGAGAGTGTGTGGATAGAGACAGAGCGCCCCATTAGTGTGGAAGAGGCCCGCGAAGCGTTTGCTGCAGCTCCTGGTGTTACATTGAAAGACGATCCTTCGCAGCTTGTCTATCCCATGCCGTTGGAGACCGCGGGTCTCGATGATATCTTCGTAGGTCGCATCCGTAAAGATCTTTCTGATGAGAACGGACTCACCTTCTGGCTCAGCGGTGACCAGATTCGCAAGGGTGCCGCCTTGAATGCGGTCCAGATAGCGGAGTACTTGATCAAGGTGGGAAATGTAAAGTAGCAAGGCATCTACCATATCCATGGTGTCAAAACGAGGTGAACCACAGTTGTTTTTTGTCCAACTTCTGTGGTTCACTTCATTTCGAAATAACCTCTTCATTGTTTCCAATTGTACCAGCATATCGGGTTAACCCTACCCTGTAGCCGCCCCTTGTCAAGGGGCTAAAAATGTAAATAATCTTCGGGAACCTTATCCTTTTTCAAGCTTTCACCTTCTGTAATATGGCCTGTTGGATGAATATAATAATCTGTACAAAGTACAGACAATCTTCATCCAAATCAAATAAATTGACATCAAAATCATACTTTATTATCAAATTATTTGGTCGAAAAAATAATTATTTTTAACTTTGCACGGCATTATAATGTTTAGATTTTTACAAATCGTCATCCTACTAGCAGTTCTGCACACAGGGCATGCTTGCCCTTGTATTCCATTTAGCACGGAACAGGACTCGCAGATGGAATCACCGCAGATGGTCACTGTCGACAGTCAGACATGGCTGACAGACCAGCATGGGCTTATGCAAGGCGACTCACTCAGTAGCGAAAAGCCCCAGCGCACCAAGAGAAAGGCGTTCCTGCGCCGCATCGACAGCCTGCTGACGCAGCGCTACCGGAAAGGCGACATCGACACCGCCTACCTCATCAGGCCGAACACCAAGTGGGTATTCAAGGGAAGACTCAATGTGTCGGGGGCCACAATCAAGGCTGAGGGACAGGAGAACGAGCATCACTTCATATCGGAGTTGAAAGCCGACTACAAGAGCACGGTCTCTTTCGGAGTGGGCTATCTAGGACTGTCGCTCAACCTGTCGCTCAACCCCGCCAAGATGCTGGGCAAATACAGCGACATTGAGTTCAATATGAACTCGTACGGCAAGCGCTTCGGTTTCGACTTCATCTACCAGAATGCTCACAACTTCACAGGTTGGCACGAGGCAGAGGGTCTGGGACGCATCACGTTGCCTGCCGACATACTCTCGCTGAAGACGCTGAACGTGAATGCATACTATGCTTTCAACTATCGGCGATTTTCCTACCCTGCTGCCTTCACGCAGAGCTACATACAGCGGCGCTCGGCCGGCAGTTTCATGCTGGCAGTCTCCGGACAGGGGCAGAAGGGCAAGGTCAGTGGCAACAACCAAGCACAGTTCAGCATGACGAACATCGGCATCGGTGCCGGATACGGCTACAACTACGTGCCTGCACAGAAATGGCTGCTCCACATCTCGTGCCAGCCCACGTTCATCCTCTACAGCAACACGTCGCTCACCATGGGCGAGAACCGGATACCGCTGCACTATCATTTCCCCGAAGTGATCATTGCCTCACGCGGAGCAGTGGTCTACCAGATGGGCAACAAGTTCTTGGGACTGTCAATGGTGTTCAACTTCACCAATATCGGGCATGAGGAAAACCTTGCCTTTCACAACATCAAATGGCGCACCCGTGCGTTCTTCGGTATCAGATTATAAAAGACAACCCTTCAATATTGAAATAACAACAAAAAAAATAGATTGAAATTCAATGAAAACAAAGACATTCATGATTGCAACTGTCCTCGGGATGGCATATGGAATCACCTCATGTGGATTAGATATACCTAAGGAGACTCCTTCATCGTTCGAGACGATTATCGTTAAGAAATCAGATGTTGAACTTCCTATGAAATTCAGTGCCAAACTGAAAGGTCAGTCAGACGTGACGATTTCGCCACAAGTGAGCGGACAGCTGATGAGAATCTGCGTCACCGAAGGTCAGCGCGTGAGCAAGGGGCAGACTTTGTTTGTTATCGACTCGCGCAATGCCCAGCATGAAGTGGAAGCTGCACGTGCCAACCTCCAGGCTGCACAGGCTAACCTGCAGGCTGCTCAGGCACAGGCCAGCAGCGCCAAGTTGGAGTTTGAAAGCAACAAGAACCTGTTCGACAAGAAGATTGTGAGCTCCTACATGCTTGAGAATTCCCGCAACAGTTACAACCAGGCACAGGCTGCTGTCAGTCAGGCCAAGGCATCCGTCACACAGGCACAGTCGGCAGTCAACCGTGCCAAGGTGAACCTCGGCTTCTGCACCATCACGGCTCCTGTGACAGGTGTCATCGGCGAGATTCCAGTACGCACTGGCGACCAGGTATCACCTGCCACCAACCTCACCATCCTCAGCGGCAACACCACGATGGACGCAGAGTTCTCTGTCTCGGAAGCCATTATCGAGGCACAGGTGCAGGCCGGTTTAAAGGGCGGTGAAAAAGAAAAGCACATAGCCGCATTGCCCGACGTGACCTTCGTGATGAAGAATGGAACGGAATACAAGCACAAGGGCCGCATCACCAGTCTGACGGGTGTCGTCGACGCCACCACAGGCTCGCTGGGCGCCAAGGCTTCGTTCCCCAATCCCGACGGTCATCTGTTCTCGGGCGTTCAGGGTACCGTGGTGCTCCCGTTCCAGCAGAAGGGCGTGATGGTGATTCCGCAGAACGCCGTGGTGCGTTTGCAGGACAAGTCGCTGGTTTATAAGGTGAAGGCCGACAGTACGGCCACGGCCGTTACGGTGACCACCACCTCTGCCGGCAACGGTAAGGACGTCATCGTGAATTCC
>CACZPU010000047.1 GCA_902783165.1 uncultured Prevotellaceae bacterium | reverse complement strand
GGAAGGCGGCTCCATGACCCAAAGTCAGGTCTATACTGCTGGCGACATCATTCCACAGGGCACAGGCGTGCTGCTCCAGGCTTCGGAGGGTGATTACGTCTTTGGCGTAACCGCAGAGGAAGGCACAGCTGCCAGCGACAACATGCTCCGTGGAAGCGACGAGGAAGAAGAGACCTCGGGTGGCGACATCTATCTCATGCTTTCGCTCAACGAAAAGAGCGACCCAAAATCTGTTGGATTCTACTATGGCGCAGACAAAGGTGCTCCATTTGTGAATGGCGCCCACAAGGCCTATCTTGCGCTGACGACAAAACAGGCTGCCGGTGCCAAGTATGTCTGGTTCAATACTACAGGTATCAGCAGATTGAAAGCGGTAGAGAACAACAGTGCAGACGTCTATACTGTTACAGGTGTTCAAGTCAACAAGTCTTCCGCTAAGCCTAAAGGCGTTTATATCGTTGGAGGAAAGAAGATTGTTGTGAGATAAGTAAATGCGTAAAATAACTTTTAAAATAAACAAGGATATGGAAACATATATTAAGCCTACACTTAAAGTGTTAAGCCTGAATGCAGAGGAGATCATGGAGGACGATTTTATCCATTATAGCAACGGTGACGGAAACCAATTGTCCAAAGAGATTTATCTCAACGACGAAGTGGATCAGTCCCCTTTCTTAAACGATACGAAAAGTACTTGGGGCGAGTAATCTCTTTTCATAAATAAGAAAAAGGGCGCATCACTTTTTGATGTGCCCTTTTTTATGTTTTTCCAACAAGACAAGAAGTCGTGTTTACATTACTTCCAGATTATCATGCTTAGCCATCCAAATGCTGAAAATTCCACCAACAAAAAGCATTACTGCCAAAGAAATAAATGTTGTTTCCATCTTACAAATCTTTTTTATTTTTAATACTGTTTTATTATCACGATGCAAAGGTACGACAATCATACAAGGCATGCAACAATTGGTTATGAATAGTAAAGCATCTTGCACATCAATACAATCGAATTGTAGCTATCGATGAAATCGATAGCCAACTGCTTTTTCCTGACATTCTTTTGATGTGTTTGAAAGAAATTGTGTATCTTTGTGCCCGATAAATTACCTATGTAACTTAAGTAATATGGAACTAAGACAACTTAAGTATTTCGTTCAATTGTCAAAGACATTGAATTTCTCCACAGCGGCAAAGGAACTGTTCATCACACAAAGCACACTGTCGCATCAGATTCTGCAACTGGAGAACGAACTGGGACAGCCGCTGTTCCACCGTAACAGTCATGAGGTGATGTTGACCGAGGCGGGGCAGACGCTGTTGCCGTTAGCGATGCAGACGATACTTGATGCCGACAACTGCCTGCAGAGGCTTGATGAACTGAAGAATCTAATGAGTGGCGAACTGAATATCGGCGTGACATTCTCCTTTGCCTGTATCATGGCTGAAACGCTTACAACCTTCCTTCGACACTACCCTAATGTGAAGGTGAACGTGAGCCAGTCGACCATGGACGACCTCATCAGAAGGCTCGAGAACCATGAGTTCGACTTCGTGCTGGCGTTTCGTCCGCTGGAGAGCAACCCTCGCATAGAGAGCCGTGCGCTGTTCAACCATCAGCTGACGGCAGTGGTCAACGAGCATCATGCGTTGGCGTCGCGCCCTTCGCTCACACTGGAGGAGCTGCAGCGCTACGACCTTGCCTTGCCGCTTCGTGGCACCCGTGCGCGCAATGCCTTTGAGCGTATCATTGCCGGCAAGGGTTATCATTACAAGGTGAAGGTGGAGATGAATTATGTCTATCTTCTCTTTCGCCTTTTACGCGAGTCAAACTATGTAACTATTCTCAGTGAGAGCACGGTGATGGGTGAGCAAGGGCTGCGTGCCATTCCAATCATCGGCATGGATACAAAGGAGAACCTCATGTACGGCTGCATCCATCTTTTGCGCAATGTTTATCAGAAGAAGTCGGCGCAGGAGTTTATCAGAATGCTCGGCGAGAGCACGTCGGTACTCCGCCAAACATTATTGTAAAACATAGCAGCAAGAGGCGTACAACAGAAATTACCGGTCATATTCCATATAAAAAACAAATCTTGTTCCTCTCGGTCCAAGCCCGTCGTAATCGGCAGCTATGGGGAACTGGCTGCATAGGTCACAGACGGCATCCTCGTCGAGGGAAAGCGTCAGTTCAAGAACAACGGCCCTACGCCTTTCGTCGTAGGCGAGATTCCATATACACTCGCCTAGAACGGCATTCACCACCGTTCTTATTTCATCTTGCCTGTGCCAAATAGAATCATAGTCTGTCATTGTTCAGATAGCAAAAGAAATCGGTTGATGTTGAATTCTAATTCTTCTATGTCAATGAACTGGGAGCGACGATACACTTCCTTTCCATCCATCAACAATAATATTGTAGGCCCTGAATAAACCAAGAATTGCCCTGCAATCAAAGGCTCTTCTGTGATATCGGTATAGAAAGAAGTCAGCGACGGGAATTGGCCAGCCAATCTTTCCACTTTGCCAAGCATGACGTTGCACACTCCGCAATCGGGAGCCTTGATGTAGAAAAGACATAAAGAGTTGTCCGCTATGGTCTGTTCTATGTCTTTTATGCTTGTCAAATGTTTCATGTTCGAAGGCTTGTAATGAGCATAGGACTGCTATTCCGAATCTGTGAAGCCTGCTGTGCATGTGGGTAGTGGCCTCATATTAAACAAACCTAAATCTTTGGTGCAAATTTAATGAAAAATGGACAAAAAAGGCTAACTTTGCATGTAAATAAAACATCATTTAAATAAAAGGGTTGTTTTTCCTTGGTTGTCACGCGGTTTTCAAGTGTCAGCTCTTCTTTAAGGAATCTGGTTTTCCAGTGAACATATCACCTTGCCTGTCAGAACAATAAAGATTCTGTTTAAAGTGAATTATGGAGTGTTTTGAACTTATATTAAATAAGGACCTTCATCAGTTCTTGCTATCAATGAATGAAGTAGACGAGCAGATGACGGAATGCCCAGAGGTGGAAGGAAAATGGGAAGAGATAGCCAAGGCATACGTTTTGCCGAGTCGTGTCCGAACAATTCATTAAAAACGATAGAAGACACTTATTATGGGTGACATTAAGAATAATAAAACTATGGTATCGGTGCTATTCATGCAGTTTAGCATTATCTTCACAGTGTGCCTGATAGCCTCCAATATCCTTGAGACAAAACAGATGGTTTTCGGTCCTCTGCATCTGACGGGAGGACTGCTTATTTTCCCAATATCCTACATTGTTAACGATGTGGTGTGCGAAGTCTGGGGATTTCGGCGTGCAAGCGTTCTGATATGGACAGGTTTCATCACCAACTTCTGCTTCATGGCCGTGGCGTCATTGGCTGATGCCATTCCGGGGGCACCCTATTGGGACAATGAGGTGGGCTTCCATGCCATCTTCGGGTTGACTCCGAGAATAGCCCTGGCCTCATTTGTGTCCTTTTTGGCAGGTAGTTTTGTCAATGCCTATGTGATGAGCCAGATGAAGATTTCGGACAAAGGCAAGCGTTTCCCACTAAGAGCTATTGTTAGCACCATTTGGGGAGAGGGCGCTGATTCTCTTTGCTTTTTCCCGCTGGCTTTCTATGGAGTGTTGCCGGATGAGGAGCTGCCTTTAATGATGATCTCTCAGTTAATCCTCAAAACGGTCTACGAAATCATCATCCTGCCAGTGACAATCCGAGTCGTCCGTTGGGTGAAAGAATCTGAGGGTGAAGATGTTTATGACCATGGGGTTAGTTACAATATATTTGCCGTATTCAAAAAGTAACTGGCGGAGGAAGTCATGACGATGTGCACGCCCGTGCCATCGGTGTTTTTTACAGCAACGAAATAACAGAAAAATCCCTCCGTGCTCCCTCCAACCATGATGCCCCATATCTGTAAATCACGGAAAAGTAGAGTGATTACAGTTTGAAAGTTCAAAACTCGTCAAACACAAGATTGTTCCTTTCCTTACTTGAGAATGATTTTCGTTCCCCTGATGATGTTCACACCATGCTGCGGGATGCCTAGGCGCTGGCCTTGCAAGTTCCCTTTGCTGCTAGTTCGGAAATCTGTTTTTCGATATAGTCGTTATCATCTTCACCTGCCGAGGCATCCGGAAACCACATGCGTGCCATTGGCTTTTCATGGGTATCCGGGGCAAGGAAACTCTCGATGACAGTCCCACTTTCATGAGCAGTCTGGCTGAACCCTGACGACGGGGCCAGCGATGCCACAACCATCGAAACTCCCGGCAGATACTTGCCTATGGCTTGTACGAAGAGACGTTTCTTATCCATAATACCAAAATATGGGTAATACATTAGTTTTTTGATACTTATGCGCTTGCAAATATAGATAAAAAACTGGAATTATAAGCCAATCGAGATAAAATTTTGACAAATTGCCCCGAAATGAATCAACCAGTCTGAGCCGGCTTTGGCTTTGTCTCCATATAAAGCCGTGAATAGTTCGATATTTTAACAAAATGAAAATTCAAATCAGAATATGAATGATAGCCTGCATGGCCTTTGCATAGCCCGCCGACGATGATGCAGTCTGGAGGGAACAGACCATTTTCTGTGTTCATTTTTTTTATATATATTTCAATGGGAACTGTACCATCTACCTTCTTTTTAGTCCTTCGGACAACGAAATTTACTTTCATCTTTAAACTATTGATAATTAATAAATTAGATGGAAGAAAT
>CACZPU010000046.1 GCA_902783165.1 uncultured Prevotellaceae bacterium | reverse complement strand
ATGTAGTCGTCTGACGAGAACTGATCGCTGGTAATGTTTACTGTGGCTTTGGCCAACGGCCCCTCGAGGAGATACTCTCCCTCACCCTTCTTAGTGACTGTTATAGTGGTGCCGGGGAGCATCAGCTGTTGGAAATCGGCCACTGAGATGTAAGGAACCGAAGGCATGTCCTCATAAAAACGCAAAGTGACGGTACCACCGTCCTCACCGCCACGGTTCACGGGCACCTGTCTTGTCTCAAACGAAATTGTTCCGTCGGCCAGCGCATGAAGCGACAGCAGAAGAACCAATTGGAATAAAAGAAACTTTTTCATCTTAGCTTATTAATAATTGTTACTTAGAATATCCACTATTGAAAGGGGTGACATTAGCTGTAAAGAGATGCTCTTTATCTATTATAAGTCTATTTTTGCAAAGGTACATCTTTTTCTACAAATAGCATCGATAATCGTTCTTTTTTTTCACTTTTGTGTCTGCCATAAGCAAGTATCTGGCAAAAGATAACAAATAGAGAGCTGAAGAAGAAAAGAGAGTGTGCCGAAAATGCAGTAAGCCCCATCGGTTATTATCCAACTTTTCTGGTTTACTTCATTTTCGACACACCCTCTTTTATGATAGTCGATTTCCAACTATTGGCGTTCACCAATAATAGAAACTACAACTCAAGCCATCTCACATAAGCAAAATCCTGTCGATGAGGAAGATTCTCATTCTTGGGGAACATTCTCACAGCAGCTTTGTAAGTACCGGCATGAGAAGAATTAAACTCACATTCGAATGTATAGAGGTTGCCCGACTGTCCTGTCACCTTGAAAGGACGCACGCTTCCAATACGCTCTTCTCCGTTCTTATCGTTCTTGAGAGTCACCAGTTCCAACCCAATGGCATCGTTCAATCCCTGTTCGTCTATCACAATGCGGACAAGATAAGAAACACCACTGACAGGTCCTTCTGTCGGGATATCACTTTCATGGCTCACTACACGGATAGAGTCCCAACGCTCAGCAACAGTTTCTTTCCAGAGCGCAATTTCTTTTGCCATACGATTATCGTTGGCGGACAACTCCTTAAATCGGGCAGCCTCCTTGTTATAGAACTTATCGTAGTAGTCGTCAAGCTGACGCTTCATTGTATAATGCGGAGCAATGGTGGCGATGGAATTCTTGATGACATTGATCCAGCCCTCGCTGTAGCCTTTGTCATTCTTGGCATAATAGAGAGGAACGATATCGTTTTCAAGCAGTCCATAAATGGTTGCAGCATCCAAACGGTCTTGATACTCCTGATTCTGGTAAGTGCGCTTCTCAGTAAGCGCCCATCCTGCACCCTCGCGATAGCCCTCAAGCCACCAGCCGTCAAGCACAGAGAGGTTCACCACACCGTTCATTTCCGCTTTCTCTCCTGATGTACCAGAAGCCTCCAACGGACGTGTCGGGGTATTCATCCAGATATCCACGCCAGAAACCAGACGACGAGCCAGGCGGAAATCATAATCCTCAAGGAAAATGATTTTACCCAAGAACTCCGGCCGCTGACTGATTTCATAGATTTTCTTGATGAGTCCCTGGCCTGCACCGTCGGCAGGATGCGCCTTACCAGCAAACAAGAACTGCACAGGACGTTCAGGATTGTTGACAATCTTAGAAAGTCTGTCCAAGTCAGTAAACAGCAGATGAGCGCGCTTGTAGGTGGCAAACCTGCGGCAGAATCCAATCATCAGAGCATTGGGATTGATTTTCTCAAGCAACGAGAGCACACGTGAAGGGTCTCCTTGGTTCTTCAGCCAGTTCTCACGGAATTTGCTGCGGATATAGTCTGTCAGCTTATTCTTCAAAGCCATACGAGTGTCCCAAATCTCTTGGTCAGGAACCTGATAGATGGCATGCCATATTTTCTCGTTGCTTTGGTCGCTCATATGGTTCTTGTCAAAATATTTGGCATACAAATGACGCCATTCAGAAGCTGCCCACGATGGGAAGTGCACACCATTTGTAACATACCCCACATGGTTTTCCTCTGGGAAGTAGCCTTTCCAGATGGGAGCAAACATCTTTTGGCTCACCCATCCGTGCAGTTTGCTGACACCGTTCACTTCCTGACAAGTATTGATGGCAAAGGTAGACATGGAGAATTTCTCATTCTTGTCGTCTGGATTAATGCGTCCCATGCCGATAAACTCGTCCCATGTGATACCCAGCATAGCAGGATAGCCACCCATATACTTTCCGAAGAGGCTCTCCTCGAAATAATCATGACCGGCAGGAACAGGCGTGTGACATGTGTACAGACCGCTGGCACGCACCAGTTCGAGCGCTTGGTTGAATGTGAGTCCTTCTTGGATATAGTCGCAGAGTCTCTGGAGATTGCAGAGAGCAGCATGTCCTTCGTTGCAATGATAGATATCTTTCTTGATGCCCAATTTCTTCAATGTCAGCATACCGCCGATACCCAACAAGATTTCTTGTTTCAGACGGTTCTCCCAGTCGCCGCCATAGAGTGCGTGTGTGATGGGTTTGTCGAACTCAGAGTTCATGTCGTTGTCGGTATCCAACAGATAGAGCGAGATACGTCCTACATTGACACGCCACACATAGGCATGCACCTGATAGTTCATATAGGGCACATCAACCACCATTGGGTTACCGTCGGCATCCAACTGACGCTCAATAGGCAGCGAATTGAAATTCTGCGCCTCATAGTTGGCAATCTGCTGGCCGTCCATACTCAGACTCTGAGTAAAATAGCCGAAACGATAGAGGAAACCTATGGCACACATGTCCACGTTGCTGTCTGAAGCCTCCTTCAGGTAGTCGCCGGCCAACATACCCAGACCGCCTGAATAAATCTTCAGCACCTGGTTCAGACCATACTCCATACAGAAATATGCCACCGATGGACGTTTTGTGTCAGGTTTCACGTTCATATAATCACGGAAGAGTTTGTAAACTTTCTTCACATTCTTCATAATCTCCTTATCCTGAACAATCTCTTCCTTACGATGATAGCTCAGACGTTCCAACAAGAGTACAGGATTGTGATTCACCTCCTCATAGAGTTCCTCATCCATACTGCGCCAGAGTTCACGAGCCTCGAAGTTCCAAGCCCACCACATATTGTGAGCCAGTTCGTCAAGACACTTCAGTTCATCGGGAAGACTCGATTTCACTGCCAGCTCCTTCCATTGAGGAGCATTGGAATAATCAGCTTTAATTCTCATAATTCGTTTTAGTTGTTATCTTTTTTCTCTATTGATTGTTCTTCTTACCTTTTCTCTGCTCAGCCTTTTTCAAGGCAAAGTCATATGCTTGTTCATAGTATTTGATAAAGTTAGACCAGAGTGCTTGCTTCGACAATTTCTCTGCATTCATACGCGACTTTCTGATTTCCGCTTCCGTCATGTTCGAATATTCGGAAACCGTGTCCTTGATGGCATCGGCCACTTCACTATAATTGTAGTCGGTCCTGTGGATAACCTTCACACCATCCACTATTTCACCATACGAGCCTCTTGTCATATTTACCCAAAGGCCAAATCCCGACAAATCGGTAGTGATGCAAGGCACCTTAAAGGCCACTGCCTCAAGCGGAGTATATCCCCACGGCTCATAGTACGACGGGTAGACACACAGGTCATTGCCTAGCACCAGATCGTAATAAGGCAGATTCAGCACTCCGTCATCGCCAGTGAGATAGCACGGCAGGAAGATCAGTTTCACACGATCCTCTTTTTTATTGTGCATATCCAAGTACTTCAGCATGCCGAGCACATTGTCGTGCGTCATGTTATGCAGCCAGTGTGTGATTTCAGGCACCTCGAGCGGCGTGTCGAATTGCTTGCCACTATTGAGTCGGGCCACCAAGTCCTGGCGCGGCTCCCCCACCCAACCGGGCACTTCAATAAATGCAAGCACGGTCTTTTTCAGATTTCTGTCACGGAGCAGACGGTTCATCGCTTCAATGAAGACATCCACGCCCTTGTTGCGGAATTCATATCTTCCACTTGTAGAGACTATCAGTGTATCATCCTTTAAGTCAGTGCCCAGCAAGGCATTAGCCACTCTCAGCAAACAATTTCTTGCAGCTTTTCTTTTCCTTGTAAACACAGCACCTTTAGGTACAAAGCTATTGTCAAACCCATTAGGAAGCACAAAGTCAACCGGTTTGTCAAGCAGTTCCAGACACTCGTTGGCGGTAATATCACTCACGGTGGTGAAGCAATCCACGTGATGAGCCGTCTGCTTTTCTATAGAGTGTTTGCTCTGCATGTTCAGTTCGCATGCCATCTGGTCGCCGTTGTAGGCGAAAAGGTAGTCATACAACGGTTTGTTGTTTCCGGCAATACTGCGTCCGATACTGGTGGCATGGGTGGTAAACACCGTTGCCACTTCGGGCAGCATTTTGTTGATATAAAGCAGTCCCAGCCCAGTCATCCACTCATTGCCATGATAGACCACTTTCTTTTCACTACCCAGATATTTGTTGTAAAAGCTCTCCACCACCAATGCTGCTGCATAGGAGAACATGGACGCCTCATCGTAATCGCCATAGGCATGCAGCGAGTCCACTCCATAATGTTCCCACAACCAAGTGTAGAGCTGGTCTTTCTGAGCGAAATAAGGTTTGAAATCAACAAGGATGGCAATCGGTTCTCCAGGTATGTTCCATCTGCCCACTTTCAGGTTCAGTCCGGCTTCCCCGGCTTCTTTTCTCCATTCGCCAAACAACGTTTCATCTTCAACGAAATACTGACATGGTTTTTCTCCCCAGCAATCAGGACCGATGAACATAATTTTGTCTCTCATCATTTCCTGAAGGGTTTTCGCCCTTGTCGACAAGACTGTGTATATACCTCCTACTTTATTACAAACTTCCCAACTTGACTCAAAAATAAAATCGGGAACTAACAAACCATTTACCATCTTTATTTTTCTAATGGCTGCAAAGTTAACATAAAAATCCCTTATTACCAACACAATTAACCATTTTTCCCTAAAATCATTTGATTTCTTGATGAAAGATAGTTAACTTTGCACGGTTCTATATGAGAAGAATATGAAAAAATATCTGTTAACGTTCATAGCCGTTGTTTTCGCCACCGCCATGATGGCCCAAGACAAGAATGTTTTCCAAGGGAAATTCAAGAACGAGGAACTGAAGATTTCCTTGAACATCAATTTCCAGGAAAAGAACGTCAAAGTGCCCGGTCAGGAGATTTTTGGCGATGTTGAAGGTTATATGGATTCCTCCCAATGTACCCATGTGTGGGTAATTGTATCTTCAGAAGTGGAGGGCAATACGGCAGTTATAGAGATGGTGAACAACTATGGAAGCGAGGATTTCTCTGCATTGCTTACGCTGAATGCAGACGGTAGTCTCACGTACAAACATCTGAAAGGAAGCACGTTGAAATTCCCTGTCAACCGCAAGTGGCAGAAGATTCCTCAGAAAGTGACATTCCTGCCAGCCGGCCACTAATCCACGTCAAAACAGTTGCGGCAGCCATCAGCTTCGATAAAAGCAGATGGCTGCCGCAACTGTTTTATTTTGGCGACACGTTCGTGCGACCTATCCCCTACCCGTCACCGGTCAGGCTTCTATTCCAATAGCTACGATTTCTCTTCTCTTTCTTTGTCAAGCGATTCGTAGACAGAATGGTTGCTTTTGAACTCGGGAACAATGTCTTTCATTTCCCTGACAGTGCCCATCACATCATACTTGTAGCTATGTTCCACCAGTGAGTCGATGCTCTTAGCCACCCCTTCAAAATCATATTCTCTCACGCTGGCTATCTTTATTTTCTTATTGAAGGTGGGCTTGGTCACCTCAGCATCGTTGAGCACCTCCTCATAGAGTTTCTCACCGTCGCGCAATCCGGTATACTTGATATCCACATTCTTGGCACCACTCAACTGTATCATTCGTTTGGCCAAGTCGGCTATCTTGACAGGAGCGCCCATGTCGAAGACAAATATCTCACCTCCATGCCCCATTGTACCAGCCTCCAGCACAAGTCGGCAAGCCTCTGGAATAAGCATGAAATAGCGGTAGATGTTCGGATGGGTGACGGTAACAGGACCTCCGTGCTTGATTTGCTCTTTGAACAGAGGTATCACACTACCATTGCTTCCTAACACATTACCGAAACGTGTTGTCACAAACTGGGTGACACCCTGTATTCTTCCTTCTTTCACTGCCTTGTCGAGACTCTGCACATATATCTCACAGATACGCTTCGAGCATCCCATCACATTGGTCGGGTTGACAGCCTTGTCGGTTGATATCATCACAAATTTCTTCACGCCATACTTTACGGAAAGGTCCGCGATAACGCGTGTTCCCTCAATATTATTCTGCACAGCCTCACATGGATTGTCTTCCATCATCGGCACATGCTTATAAGCAGCGGCATGGAACACATAGTCGGGTCTGAACATCTTGAAGATGGTTTCCATGCGCGTCTTATTGCAGATGGTTGTCACCACAGCCTCCACCTTCACATGAGGGAAGTCGTGTTCCATCATCAGTCGGATGTCGTGCTGGGGCGTTTCCGCCTGGTCAATCAGCACCATCTTCTCCGGGTCGAAGCGAGCCACTTGTCGAACCATTTCCGAACCGATGCTGCCTGCAGAGCCTGTTATCAATACTCGTCGTCCCTTGAGCAGTTTTTCCACGGCTTCAAGGTCCACATGTATCTCTTCTCGTGGAAGCAAGTCCTCTATCTCCACCTCCTTCAGTTGTGTTGACGCAATATTGCTCTTGCCATCCCAAGCCACTGCCGAGTTCAGCATGTAGATTTTCACCCCGGCATTCATCAGTCGGTCCACCATCACCGGATTATTGGTAAGAGCATCCTGCTTCAGTGGCGACACCAACAAGGTGTGAACATGATGATGGTTCATTTCTTCTACAAGTTTATCATCATTTTTGTAGACATTGACCCCCATGAGCACACGTCCTTTCATATCCGTGGCATCGCTCACGAAACCCGCCAGACGGAACTTTCTCGGTTGTTCTGTCTGGATGGCACGCGCTATACCCATGCCACCATTCTTCACGCCATAGATAAACACCTTGCGTGTCATGTCTGTCTGGTGAATATACTCATACAATGTTTTGATGAGAATACGCAACAGACACATCAACACGGTACCCATCAGCGCCATAAACATCAAGTCCTTGATGCGAACGGTGAAGATTTGTTCGTCAATACGAGTCAGCCACTTCAACAGGACAATCAGCAAGAAGCCTGTCAAGTTGGCAAACACTATACGGTATAGGTCGGCAAACGACGTGAAGCGCATCACCGCTGTGTATGTCCGGAACAGACGGATACCTATCAAGTAAGGAACCAAGCTCACCAACAATGTCACCAACAGTGGCCAGAACGAACGGTACGTAGTCACCAGTCCGTTGTCAATAGCGAAGCAAACCAGACCCGAAAACAGCAAAATCAAGCAATCTAAAGTCAAGATACCCCAATAAGGCAGTGCGTTTCGGGTAAAATACCAGTTGGCTATTTTGTTAAATGTACTCATAAGCACTCGGATTAATGGTTTTGGCTTTTTTAGTTAATCAATTAGACAATAGCATCCTTGATGATGGAAACAATCCGCTCACAATCGGCAATCGTCACACAAGGACCGCTTGGCAAACAAAGACCGCATCTGAAGAAATGCTCGCTCACCCCGTTCACATAGGCCACACTACTGCCAGTCGTCTGGCACAGCACACCGTTTGCCAATTCCTCAGTCTTCATTCTGGTTGATTCGCTTAGCGGGGCGCAATAAACAGGCTGTTTATGCATCGGCTTCCACAGCGGACGACTCTCAATACCCTCCTTGTCAAGAGCCAGTCTCATGGCCTCCACATTCCGGTTGGGTTCGCAGTCTGTATGAACGCTACCACCGCCATGCACCACACCGGCAGCACCGCCCACAGCTCCTTGCACAGCCTCATGATAGGCCAGATCTTCCCCTTTCACCTTTAGGTTCTCGTCGAGAACGATGGTGGACAGCCAGAAATTCGATTCCATTTCTTGCAGTTCATCATGGAAGGTGATGCCTTCAACATCACTGAAAGCATCCTTATAGAAAGCGGCAATCTTTCTGTGGTGGGCGATATGCTCTTCAAGGACGGTCATCTGTCCTCTGCCTATACCAGCGCAAATGTTACTCATCCTGTAATTGTAGCCAACCTTCTCATGCTGATAATACGGATAAGCCTCTCTTGCCTGTGTGGCATAGAACATCACCTCTTTCTTCGCTTCCGCATCAGGACAGATGAGTGCACCGCCGCCCGAAGTGGTAATCATCTTATTGCCATTGAAGCTCAACACGCCATAACGTCCAAAAGTGCCACATACTTGTCCTTTGTAACGCGAGCCCAATCCTTCTGCGGCATCCTCCACCACAGGAATGTCATAACGCTTGGCAATCTCCATGATTTCGTCTATTTTGGCAGGCATGCCATACAGATAGACCGGCACGATGGCTTTCGGTTTACGTCCGGTCTTTGCAATCCGGTCTTTGATAGCCGTCTCCAACAGTTGCGGATCCATGTTCCATGTTTCCGGTTCAGAATCGACAAGCACAGGAGTTGCTCCCAAATACATGACAGGATGTGTGGAGGCGCAGAAAGTGAACGACTGCACAATCACCTCATCACCGGGTTTCACGCCACAGGCGATGAGTGCGAGATGAACTGCAGCAGTGCCGGAGCTCAGTGCCACCACCTCTTTTGTGGACAAATCCGTTTGATTTGTGTCACATCCCTCTTTCTTTGTGGCAAACTGTTGAAGGTCTTCCTCAAAAGCATTCACATTTGGTCCGAGGGGAACCACCCAATTCGTATCAAAAGCCTCCTGTATATACTTCATTTCATTGCCGCTCATGTGAGCAAGGCATAGGTAAATTCTATTTGCCATATAATAATAATGTTATTTCAAAAATACTATAACCGACCATTGGTCAATTCACTATCTATATTATATCAATACCGTATTCCCTTGATAATAATCGTCTATTACATTTACAATAGCCCGAGAGACATCACTGCTGATATAATTGCCGTGTCTGCCATGATTGATAGCCTTGACAAACGACACTATTTCGTAGCGAAAGCCCTCTCCATCCAGTTGGTAGAAGTAGCGTTTGTTTTGTGCAGGGTCTTCACGTCGTATCTCAAAATAATCCGTTTTCCACCATGGAGCAGGCACATACACATATCCCGTGGTACCCGAGATGACCAACTCACCTTCAGTTTTCACGCCCATGCCTACCTTCACTGAGGCTACGGCGTGCGGATATACGAAAGATATTTTTGTAAAACTGTCGTAATGGTCAGTGCCCTCCTCTATTTTTGAGATTATCTGCTTGTCCTTGTAGTCTGTTCCCAACAGTTGGAAGACAGGCAGCAGAGCATTGGGGCCCCACGCACAAATGCTGTTCCATGCATTGCTGAGCTCGTCAGACCTTAGATCCGTGTTGCGCAGACTGCTACACGAAGCATCCACAGACACTACCTCGCCTATTCTCCCGCTTTTCACCAGCAACAACATCCGGTAGTAGGCCGTAGAATAAGCCGTGCGAATGGCATCCATCAGCACCAGTTCTCTTTCTTCAGCCAAGGCCGTAAGTTCATCCCATTCAGCCATTGTCATAGAAAGAGGCGATTCGCAGAGCACATGTTTCCCATTCTCCAGAGCCATCTTTATTTGCCAATAATGCTTCTCTGGCTTAGACACGATAAAGACGGCATCCACTGCTTCTATCAGTTCCTCGTAGTCTGTAGTCACAACGGGCAGCGCAGCCAGGAGTTCCGGCAGTTCACCCTTTTGGTGTTCTGGAGTCCATATCCCTTCCACCTGCACACCATTGACAAATCGGCTCTCCTTCGCGAACTTCTCCAAGAATCCCAACTGACTTCCAGCCAGACCAATGCGAAGCGCCCTTTCCTCCGAGCGCAGTTCCGTGCTGGAGATACCTTTTGTACGTTCCAGATACACCACCTTGCAGTACTCTTTCAGGTAATCGAAGTAGCCTTCCCAGTCGGAGCCGATGGCGAAGATGTCCACTCCATAGCGAAGAATATCGTCAATCTTCTGGCCTTCATATTCCTCCACAATCACCTCATCGGCAATACCTGTAGCCTTCACAGCCTCCATGCGTTCCATGAGCGACTGTTTCACGTTAATCTTGCCACGTGCCTGGTCGAAGCCGTCAGCAGTCACGCCCACTATTAGGTAGTCGCCCAGTGCCTTGGCTCGCTCCAGCAGCCGAATATGCCCATAGTGGAGCATATCATAAGTACCATATGTTATAACCTTTTTCATCAATCAAAAATCTTCTACATCTTTTGGTTTAAAACTTTGGCTTTTACTATATGATAGTCTAACCATTATACAGTTAAGCGATACTTATTGCCAGCAAAAGTACGAAACATCATTTCGGTTCCACCACACCTCCCAACTTACTGATATTCAATGGTATAGCAGATAAAAATTTATCATATGCATTTTCTCTGAACACTCTTAATCGCTCATTGATAGTATCAAAATCATATTTGATGCCATTTGGATTTATATGGCCTTCACCAATATAGGTAACCGCATGGTCATGCTCCACTACATGTAGCAATGAAATTAAGCGCTCGTTTATCTCCTCTGCCTTGTCTAAGAACGGATAGCAAGGCTTGTTTAGGATCAAGGAGAATACTTCTGCGTGGTAACTATTGGTTATCACCATAGCCGCGTGATTCACTAACCAAATGAAGTGCTGAGGACCAAGGGTATACAACCACTCTATACTCTTGTAATATGGCGGATTGAAATGACGTTTAATACCCACCACTTTTTTATTCAACTGTTTACCAATCCGCATGGCTTCCTTATAAATTGACAGATCATGGTTCAAGGAATAGATCAGGACATAACCTTCACCATCAAAATGCTCAGGCTTTTCCTCGTAGTTTAACCAGAAAGTCTTATCGTGGAGTAACGTCGGGTCGGGCACAAGAAAAGACTCTCTTCCAGAAATCTCATCTGCAATCTTCTTTGCCCCTTGTTCTCTCACCAATATTGGGTCTATGTTTTTTATCAGCTCTGCAAATAGTGGTTTTTTCTTCTCTTCCAAGAAGGTTCGTCCAAAACTACCAGCATAACTCATACGTATAACTGTAGACGGCATATACTTCAAGAAAAAGATATCAATCTGACTGGTGTATTTCTCGTTCCATATCTGATCACTCCCTGCGATATAGCAGTTATATGGCAATGTTCTGACAAATTCTTCATTCCGCAAGTCTGCGGTATTCATAGGGACTGACTTTCTCAAATACTTCTCCTCGAATTGGACATAATAAGCTTCACGCATCTTCTTCTCAAGACTATGGTCTCGTCTTGTATCGACTCTTGCCCGGAGAGCAAAAACAACCTCTTTCAAGGAACGAAACACACCTTTCAAAACACCATACGTTTTTATTTGCTCCTTGATGGTTTCCACAAAGGCTTCTTTCCCCGAAATCCCCCCAATTGTTGGGAAGTCCAGTACCTCGACATCATCTATTCCGACTTTGTGTAAAGCTTCTTGCAGACCTATCGACTGTAGCACTGTACCGAAATTCCTGAATCGGAATGTTACTATTGCTATTTTTTTATCCATTTCTTTATTTTATAAATTGTTTGCTGTGGAAAATGCATGTTCATCCAATCCGACAGACAGTTTCTGCTTGTGTAAGGAAAGTATTTATTTTGTATTGTTTCAAAATCAATAGTCTTCACGTCATCAAATGCCGTTTTTAGACTCTTTGGCCGCCGTGCGATTCTGAGACCGCCATTTGTTGAAAATTCCTTGAAAGTTCTTTTCTCCCATTCAATTTTGTCTTTAATCGAATCAAAAAACTGCTCGCCTTTCGAAGTGTTTGTCAAAACGGCAGAGACACCACTTTCGTATGATTCGCAGTTATAAGGCACCTCATTTCCTATCCTCCAGAAATCTGCCAGCGTAATATCCGAGAAGCATCCCTTCCCAGATTCCTTAAACTGACAGCTGTAGCATGATTCGCGCATAAAGAAATTCCGCAAGAAAGCTCGATAATAGGTGTTATGTCCATACTTGATTTCTATTGTCCTTCCATCCGAACATATTACTATTAATAATAAGCCACAGCGCCAACCATATTTCTTTGAACGGAAGATTGCGTCCACCACCTTTGTCTTGTATTTTGCTTCAACCTCATCTATATATTTCCTGAATACAGCTGGTGACGGGACGCCTTGACAGATAACATCCACCATGATAAGATTAACATATTCTTTTCCATGAAGAAAAGATTTCATGGCCGCAACTTGACAAGGAGTACCACAGAACAGTACTTTTCTTCCTTCGTCAAGGCGTCTCTTCGCTTGTGTGAACACATCACTTGTATCACTCTGGACATATTTACTGCGAAGAAGTTTCGCTAATGACTTTTCATCTGCTGCCTCTATATGCTTCAAATGAAGCCCTTCAGTCCAGGCGGCTCCATAAACAACTCCGTCTTGAGCCAATACTTGTTTGGCCAACGTGTAGAACATACCGCCAGACGAACTATTCCCCCTTATGTCCAATTGTTTATGGTAGGCACTATAGCAAGGGCTGTCACTATTGTAACGGTAGGGTGGATGAAGACTTATAATAGGGCATGCCTTTACACAAGCCTTACAGCCAATGCATTTGTCTTGGTCGATGACCGGATAGGCAAAGCCTTCATCAGACAATTCTGTTCTGATAGCTTCTTGCCTGCACGCCTGCATACAGGCCATGCAACCCGTACAGTCCTTTCTGTCGCAGAGTTCTATTTGTATCATTATCTTAAAATTATGTTGTTATTACAACATATATGTTTACGACATTATCTTTGCTTTCAACCAAGTATATAGCTTGTCATAGATCATTGCCAATAACACACTCAGGATTAAGAAAGCCAAAACCAACAGTAGCAAATTACTTACATGAGGTTTTAACAGCCGAATTATAAAAGTCCGAGCAATGGGATGGGCTACGAATATGCAGGCAGAAAGCCCTCCTATCCATCCAAACACTGACGCCAAAGGCCGTAGACGCAAGATCAACTTTCCGGCAAAGAAGAAAAAAGCAAGGGCTGCCAGTGGGACAAACAACCAAGTTGTCAGCCATTTGTTCATCATTACGACGAGTACAGCCATCAATAGCATCAAAAGCAGTTCCCCCCACCATGGGAAGTTCATCTTGGACATTACAACATCCTTGTTCTTGGCCATCCAAACTCCCAATGCGAAAATGAAAAACCAACCTGTAAAGCAGTGCCGATAAACCGACAGCGCATCAGGTAAGTCGAACAGGGAAAGAACATACGTCCCCAGCAACGCAGCAATGCTCCATCCCAACAGGTTTCTGCCATTCATGTACCTTCCAAACAATGACCACAACAGGTAATACTGAAATGTAAGCCCAAAGTACCAATACACCCCTGGAGAACACTTCACCCATGGATAAACGAAATTGGCAAGCAAAGTCAGATAAGAAGCCCTTTTTGCCAGTTGCGGCCAGATATTATGCTGAAGCACATCTCCAACAACAAAAAACATCACAGCAGGAAACATCAAGAGGAATAGCTTCAAAAAGTTTTTCTTTATGTAAATAGCCGATTCCCTTGAGTTAATTGGAGGGAGAGACATTGCCGACCCATAGCCAGTAAGGAACACAAAGGCGGGTACTCCCACCCATCCGAGAAACGAAAAAAGCTGAGACATAAAATGCCCGTTGCCTATGGAATCGAAAAAGGCTAAGGCTTTCTCGGCAGAGAATGACATTTCATTCTCAGCTGACAGGCCGAACTGTTCAAGATGTAGGAAATTATGTAGTACAATTGCAAGAATTGCCAGCCCCCTTAAAATCTTGGAATTTTGTTTTGAGAGTATATCCATGTCTAATGTGTTCACTTATTTGTAAAGCATCAAATAAACTTCTTTTCCTTCAAATCCAAAAATGCATCTATTAGTTGGTCATAGTCCTTTTTCATCAGATAGCCGATATGTCCCACACGAAATACCGTGTCCTTCATGTCCCCACCATTTGGGCAGATCCATATTCCATATTCATCTTTCAATTTTATAAATATTTCATAAGCCGACTGTGTTGTAGGATGCAAAGGTGTTACCGCATTACTCAAGCTTTCGCTGATTATCTCGAATGGCAAGTTATGTTCCTTTAACTTATTTCGGAAATAGTTTGCCAATTGTGCAGTACGCTCTACCTCCGCTTTGTCACCACCTGCTGCATCAATCTCTTTCAAGCGAACATTAATCTGGCGCAATACCCCAACAGCCGGAGTCCAAGGCGTTTGGCCACGTTCTTGGTTTTTCAGCGCTAATTTAAGGTCAAGATACTGGCAGCAGCACTTCGTCTTCTCAATTCTTTCCAGTGCGGAAGGTGCCAGTGCCATCACGGCAATGCCTGGAGGACAAGCCAGCGCCTTCTGGCTGCCAGTAATCATTACGCCAGCGTCCAATGCTGCCATGTCGAACGGGTCACAGAGGAACGTACTGATGGTGTCAACAATCAAGAAGCAATGGTTACGCTTACAGAAATCACTCACCAGATTGATGTCATAGTGTACACCAGTCGATGTCTCATGCTTTTGGAGCAGGAAAGCAGTGTAGCCTTGTCCTTCGTATGGAGCCAAATGCTCTGGCTTCAATGCCTTGCCGTGTTCCAACTTTATTTCCGTGAAAGGAATCTCATGGAGGGTCAGTAACTCCACGAACCGTTCACCGAATGAACCACCATTAATCACTAAGGCCTTATCCTGCTTAGAGAGGCAGTTCATAATGGCCGTCTCCATACCACCCGACCCAGAACACGTCATAAACACGACGCGGCTGTCGTCTGTCGTATGAGCGAACTTCTTAACAAGTCTTTCATTCTCCAGCATGAGCTCAGAGAACTCAGTTGTTCTGAAATAAGGCACTTGCTCGGCGCCTATGGCTCGCACAGCATCACTCGACTGTACCGGTCCTACAGTAAAATTAATCATGATTCAAATGAATTGGTTCTCTATAAACGGGTGTCATATAATCGGGACCAAACATGTCTATCAATGCTTGGTGATAGCCTTTGGTAACATACACCTCACAATCTTCAAATGGTACCAATATATAATCTCCCAACACATCTGGATGTCTTAATTTTGCAACATCGACAAAATCAGCATTATAGCAAGCTTTCATCTGTGTCGACTTTCCATTCGAAAGTTGCGAAAGATTATTATACCATCCAAGGAGTGTTTTTCTTGTGAAAAAGCTGCCTACAAGGTATGTAAGAAGTGTCGCACCTTTATATATCACATTACCTTTTTTAAAATTGGGTTTTCTTTTCAGCATACCCTGAAGAGTGCGAATAAACAAAACACGTATCTTTCTTTCGAATATCCCATCTGGAGCATTGTCAATAACAAAAACATCCATAGTAGGCAATAGACTGGATTGCGAATCTGTCACTAATCGAACTCTGTCAATCCATAACGCTTCTGGTGTACCATGCTCATAACATAGTTTTCCACCTATTTGACGCTTAATCTTTTCATAATTCTCCCTATCAACCATAATGTCCAAGTCGTCATCCCAAGGTATAAACCCTTTATGCCGAATAGCTCCAAGTAGAGATCCCCAGTCAAGGCTATACTTAATATTGTTTGCCATACAGAACTTATGAAACTCTTTTAATAATTCCAAAAGCGATGTCTGCATATCTAACGTTCCGTAGCTATTATCTAAATCCATATTACATCATTTTTATAATATCATTTATTTTCCCAACACAGTATTTGGGATTATAGCCCTTCATAATACCAAAGTCCTGACCATGAATGTTCCTGCCATCATCTAACAGACAAACGGTCTCCCATCCCAATTGATTAGGAGCAAGGAAATCCTTTTGGGGGTTGTCCCCAACATAATAGTAAGATAAATCTTCTTCAGGACATTGCTCAGAGCAATGAAGCATCAACCTGTCAAAACTCCAATGGCTTGGTTTAAAATGACTTGTGTCCTCGTTGATGAAAATATTTTCTTTACGGAACCATTTCGTCAGGCCAAGGGCTTCAATCTTCTGCATCTGCGTTACCTCACGACCATCTGTTATAATCGCAAGAATTACTTTTTCTTCCTGAAGGGCATTTAATGTCTCAATTGTGTCGTTTGATAATGATAAATTGGGATGGTGGTACCTATAAATATTCAGATAGTCACTTATGGGATGTTCTATCTCATAAGTCTTGTTTAGATTAACAAAAGGGTTTTCATCAAGACGATACCAAGACAGCAGTCTGTCATAAACATCACTGGCATCAAGTCCATATCGTTTCTCCACATGATCGGCTATTTTACGATAGCCAGATTTCAGAAAGTCAATTTCCTTATAGAGCGTGTCGTCCAGGTCAAAGCATATTACCTTCTTACACATAAATGGCGTCGTCATAACGTAACATCAGCAGATGGTCTTTCCATCCATCGAAGTATTCAATTTCCTCATCACGAAAGAACTCCCTTATCAGATATTCTGGATAATTACCACCAGCAGCATATGTCTGTGGATAGCCTCCACCAAAACGTGGGTTGATTTCTATGCCAACCACATCACCACTTTGTCGGTTCAGGAACACCTGTATGCAGATACAGCCCACACATCCTTCTATGGTTTCCAGTCTTTCATACAAATACTCCATCAGAGGTTCTTTCTCTGTCAATCCTTTGTTAATCTCCCCTGCCCTGATTTTGATACGTTCACGAGGGACAATGCACTTCACCCTGTGGTCACGCCCATAGTACATGTCCACCGTATATTCTTTGTACACCTCTTTATCAATATACTCCATGAACAGCAGCTTAGGGTCATTCATTAATTCCTCTGTCAGTTCCTCAGACTTTTTGATATAATGCAAGTTCGTACTCAGAGAACCATCATAGGGCTTGGCAAAAAGTGGGAATGTGGGATGGTTCTTGTCTATTGGTCTTGGCACACGAATGCTATGCTTCTCAAAAAAATCACCCGTATTGCGCTTGTCACGACACATCATCACAAATTCGTAGTCGGAAACTGAAACGGATATTCCCTGCTTGGCAAAGATTTCTTTGTTTGCCGACAATATGGAAAGTTCTGTATCGATGGTGGGTACTATCAATCCGATTCCATTGCCAAGACAAATTGTCAAGAGCGACTCAATATAGTCTTCCGAAGTACAGCGTGGCACTTCAAAACATCCATCACTCACATAGGCTGCTGGTGCTAGCTTGGGATTCATGTCCGTAGTATAAACCTTCCCATCAGAAAAGAAGCGGGTTAGTGTTTCTTGGAATTCCTTAACCAGCGCTACACGCTGCCCTGCTGAGGTAATCAGTATGTTATTCTTCATATCAGTTATGTCCAGTAAAGGGATCCATGGTTGCCCATTGTCCTCCCGTTTGGTTAATATCTTCTTTAAAGAGCACTTTTTTTACTGTTATCAAAATCACCTTGATATCCGTCCAAAGCGTGCAGTGGTCTACGTACCATACATCCAGATTGAACTTCTCTGTCCAACTGATAGCATTGCGACCATGACACTGCGCCCAACCGCTGATACCAGGACGCACCTCGTGGCGACGGGCTTGTTCCTTTGAATATAATGGGAGGTATTGTACCAACAACGGCCTTGGGCCAATCAAAGCCATATCACCTTTTAGCACGTTAAACAGTTGTGGCAGTTCATCAATGCTTGTGCTGCGCACAAACTTTCCCACCTTTGTCAACCTCTGTGCATCAGGCAGCAGATTCCCATCTGAATCGCGTTCGTCCGTCATTGTCTTATACTTAATCACCTTGAAAATCTTCTCATCTTTGCCCGGACGATCTTGATAGAAGAATGCTCCAGCGCCTTTATTGGCAAAGTGCAACCAGATTGTCACCACCAATAGGATTGGGGAAAGACAAATCAATGCTATCAACGCAATCCAAAAATCGAGGAATCGCTTAAAAAAGTTTTTATACATGTATTAAAATCAATTACAAATCCAAAAAGGTGTTCTCTCAAAGAGTAGCCTCATGAATCAAATCGTGTAGAATCTTTAATTGTTGCAAAGATATACCATTTATCTCAAACTTCCAAAAGAAGTCCAACTTTTTCTTTACACAGCTTACAGGCGACGGAGTTTATTGGAGATGAAAATTCACGTATTATCCTACACTACATACACCGATACACATCCCATTAGTTCTCAGATATTTGCGAAGTGTAAGATGTCATGATTGGTGTAGGATGCTATTTCTTTTCACGCACGAGATACAATCTCCCATAGGAAAGGCGCTTCTGTTTCAGGCCTGGGATATTACTGATATAACGGCCAAACGAAGAGACACCACCAGCCTTCAGGTCACTGCCAGCAATGCGGCGCAGCCGGTCGTAGATGGCTGTCGGCGACAGCCAGACGCCGTCCTTCTCGTCATCTGCCGGCTCATAGTATTCTTTGAAATAGAGTATCGCTGGAGGAATCATCTCAAATTCACGGTTATGCGCCACAATTTCCTTCACCTCCTCCGGCGAGAACCACCATTGTTCCTTGTTACCCATCACCAAAGCGTATGCCTGTCCGTAGAGCGCTTCATAGTTGGGCTTGTATGCTGTGTTGACTGGTGCTGTCAGCTGCACACAGATGAAGCGTCGATTACCAGTCGGATCGCTCAGCACGTTGGTCTCATTGGTCGTTGCGATAAACGAGGCATAGCGTTTAAACTCCTCCACATGCTTGCCGTAGGGACGTTTTATTTTCACACTTGGCAACTGGATGACATTCTTAAGGAATCCTTCCTGCAATTTCTGGCCAATCTGATTGAACTCGTCCAAGTTAATGAGCAGGAAGCTGTGCATGGCCTGCAGAGTGGCGCGTTTGTCTCCCACGTTAAGGTTCTCCAAGAATCCCCAACTCAGTTCCTTCGGCAATATCATCCTGCAGAAAGAGGTCTTTCCGTCGCCCTGCGCAGAGATGAGCAGTGGAACGATGGAGTTGCCATATTCCTGATAGGGTTTTATCCATTGGGCCACCATTGACAGGAACCACTTGCGGAACCACTTCTCCCACTGGGGGATGTCACACGATATACACCTTGCCAGCATGGCGATATGGTCGGTCTTGCCATCCCATTTGCCCGACACCTTGGCAAAGAAATCATCAATAGGGTCACAACGACGTATCATGTTTGACCTCACATAGCGCCTCACATCCTTGTCCCTGGCATCCAGGTTGGCAAGCCGTGCCTCTATGGTCATACCATTGATGACATTCTCGTCACAGGGCATCCAGTCATGAACCCATGTGTTGTTTGGTCTGTACTCGGTATATCCCAACACCGTGTTGTAGCGGAAGACATAGTGCGACCGCAGGAAGCCAATCAAGCGTCTCGTTTCCTGACTGACGGTCGGTTCGTCGCTCTGTCGCCTGTGGTCACTCTCCGCATACACAGCAGCCGCGATGGCACGAAAGACATCCTCATCATACTCCTCCTTGTAGTGGTAGTGGTTACGAATGTGCAGGAAAGCCTCCTCTTCTGGCACGCCCCGCTCGCATAGCTTTGCACACAGCACCGACAGATAAGCCTCAAGGCGTTGACTCTCCACGATATCCGCCGTAGCCTCATAAGCCTCACTGGCCGCCGCCTGATACATCTGCTCATAGACGGCATACAGGTCCATGTCTATCTCACGTTGCTCACGCCAAGTTGCAGAACCAGCGCAGTCCTCATGCGGGTCATTCCCATAGGCATCACCGCCACTACTTCTGCCGATGAGCAAAGGTGTGGCATTGGCATTGTAATAGGGATTCCCATCAAGCGTCATCATAAAGCTGCTACGGGCAGTAACCGACTGACGCTCAACAGAGAAAGGGAGGACGCCTCGATAGACACTACAAGCCGACTCGTACGCCATTTGGGAGAAGATGTTCATCTCCTGTTCCGTGGAGAAATCCTTTTGTGCCTCCTTGCTTGCCACTGCCACAAGAATCTCCGCACTCCGTCCGTCGGCTCCCGTAAACGCAGCCATTGTCATCGGCAGCATTTTCGATGCCTCTTTCACCAGCTCAATATCCTTTGCTCTCAGCAGATTGGCCACATGCAACGTCACAAGCCCATTGAAGTGTACCACCTCCATGTTGCCGTTTGCCTGTTTCACCATCTCCACCGCCGGACAAACCTGAGCCAAAGAAAGATTTCGCTCTTTCAGTCCTGTGCTGCCGAAAAGAGCTATCTGCTCTCGATATCTGGCCACACTGCCAGACTTCGTGTCAGACAGTATGCGCTCAAAGAACCACTCTGCCGTTTTCACGGAAAGATGGATATTCTTTTGTCTGTCAATACTGACGAAAGAGAACTTCATCGTCGACTTATCATGTTTGTCCCAATAGTTGGGAAATCTTTCCCAACATGAGGGACTTTTGTCCCAGCTATTGGGACATTTATACTCAAAGATGCTTCCTATTTGAAAAGATAGGTTTCTTCGTATTCATCAAACACCCCTTCCCCATCGATGTGATACTGTGCGAGAAGGTTCACAATCCATTGCTGCTGTTCGGGAGAGAGCCAACGCTCCCCATCCTTGTAACGGTAGTATGTTCCTTTGCTGCCAAAATAGTCAGTAAGGGCGATGCGAATGTCGTGACGCGCATCACGGCTCTTCATCTCGGAGAACATTTTCTTGAACCCGCGTGCCAGCATCAGCCGTTCCGCTTTCTGGAAATAAGCGCACTTACCATCTTCAAGGGCATGGGGCAGTACACACAGCCATCGTGTCACCTGATGCGGTGCACAGAGAAACACCTGATGTCGCAGGCAGCTGTCTGCCATCTTACACTGGCCGTCCGGGCATATCGCCCACCAGTTAGGCACCTTATTGAAATCAATATCACCGTTCATCATCTTCTTTATTCAGTGTGACATGATAGCTTTCCACGTGTGAAACACAACCCATCCTACACCATGCACACCATCCTACACCTCATAAATATCACACCATCAACAGATTACACATCAGTGTATGCAGTGTATGCAAAAAAGAAAAAAATCACAAGTTGCTATGACTTACTAAACAACAGCTCCGCATTCTTATAAGTGAAGCAAGAACTAGCATTCAAAGACTTCATTCGAAGTTCGCTGGCATACTCTTTATTCCGCTTCAACTCCATAATAAAGTCAACCATCTCTTGAATGGAATCTTTATGCTATATATGTGCATAAAAAGAAATCATAGGTATTTTTTTACTACTTCCAAGAACTTTTCTGTCAGTATGGATTTATCGAACACCTCAAGGGATACCTTACGGGCATTCTTTGACATTTCAGACAGCAGTTCTTTCTTGTCCTTGATTTCCAATAGTTTTTTAGCCAATTCATCAGGTTTCTCTGGATCAACATAGAAACCGCACTTGTAGTCTTCAACAATACCTTTCGTCCACCCTGCCGAATTCACAATAACAGGCAATGCGGCCGACAAAGAATCGAACATTTTGTTTGGTGAATTCGTGTATAAAATAGGTAAATTCTTAAAACTTACGATGCTCATGTCGCAAAGGTTCATCACATCCGAAATACCCTCTGTGTTAAAGCGTCCGAGGAACCTAACATTCTTCAGTCCATATTCCTCTACCATAGCTTCCAATTTAGGCTTTGTGGCTCCATCACCTGCAAAGACGAAATCTACAGAATCATCATGTAGTTCATTTTGCAAGATATTGGCTGCATGAATGATATAGTCAAGACCATTAGCGACACCCATAGATCCGGCATGCAAGACATTAAATCTCGTTTTATCTATGCCATATTTCTCATATAACTCGTCTTTCTTATCACGCGGATAGAACAAGTCACCTTTCGACATGTTGGGAATCATCGTCACCTTATCCTCAGGTGTACCACATTTCAATACGCCATCTCTCATTCCTGGAGAAAGAGCAACCACATGGACAGCATTTTCATATATTGACTTCTCCAGTTTGCGTAACAATTTAATGGCATATTTATTCCGTATAGCACCTACTTGGATAGGAAATTCTGGCCAAAGGTCGCGCACTTCGAAGATATACCTCCACCCTTTCAACTTGTGCAGCATCAAGGCTATGAAACCAACAGTCAGAGGTGTTGATGTGGCATACACCAAATCGACATTCTTCTCTTTACAACCGCGCAAAATGGCCTGTACCACGAACTTACAGAAAGAGTAGACTTTTCTGAGTTTACTAAAGTATTGGCTATACTCATTTTTAACATAAACCACATGTATGCCATTAACATCCATTTCCGTCGTCTCCGTTTGTCTAGTACGACCTGTGGTCAACATGGTTACGTTAACACCATTATCTACCAATTTCTTGGCGAACCAATAAGAACGAGTTGTACCACTCTCTTCTGGTAAATTGAAATATTGATGAATATAAAGAACTTTCATAAATTAAGCATTAAGTATTCTTATGGAAACAACAATTGTATATATTATCAGATTATAATATTTAACATCAAATAAAGAACGTTTTTAGAGTGCCTAGAACTCTTGACATCAAGAATTGAAACCGATAATGAAAAGGATGTCTAAGATATATAATCAAGTATTGGCTAATCAATCTGAATGCGTTCAAAAACTGTTTCCCCTTACTGCCTCTATTTGATATTGCACTGCCTTTTCTGAACCTTCGATAATAAACTGCTTTTTTAGAAGAAAAAATAACATCTTTACACCTATCAGAAATAAGAAACATAAATAAAGAATCTTCACCATTACTAAACGAACAATTGAAACGTCTATCTCCAATTACATCTCGATGTATCAATTTATAAACGGGTCCATTAAATAACCTTCTAGCTTTATAAAAAGGTATTATTCCCTTCGGGCTAAACTTGTCGTATGAGTTTGTTATATAGTAAGGATAGAAATTCTTTTCCCCGTCTTTAAAAGCAAGTTCATAACTCAAAGCTAAAGTAGTTTTATTAGATAACCTGTACAGTTCCTCAAAATATGATGGAGAAATAAAGTCATCATCATCAATAAAAGCAATATATTCCCCCCGAGCTACATCCAAGCCAATATTTCTCGCATTACTCACACCACCATCATCTGTCTGTATAAAATTAATGGACAATTCTCGATGCTCATTTATGTATTTTAATATTCTGTTTTCAAAAGGTTCTTTGCATCCATTAAGAACAATAATAACTTCATACTTGTCCTTAGATAGAGTCTGAGAAAATATGGAATCTAGACAAGTCCACAAATAATCGCCAGGTTTATACGTCGGTATGATTACAGATATATAAAACATCTAAAAATGAAATAACTATATACTATATCTTTTTATAAATAAAATCGAGAATTCTCAATGCTCTACCATATATAGAATATTGTTGGTGCCTATCCAAAGAAACTTCCTTCATTTTGATTCTTTGCTCCTTATTATCACGTAAAAAAGCAATAGCTTCTGTTAACGCACATATATCCAAAGGATCAACCCTAATAGAATTTGTATCATCTAATATATCATCATTAAATGCTCTATTCGATGAAATAACAGGTATACCGCATGCTAACGCTTCAACAATAGCGTTACAACAACCTTCTTTTAATGTTGGAAGCACAAAAATATCTGCACAGTTTAAATATTTGGGTAAATCATCATGATTAACAATACCTTTGTAAACAATCCCCTCACAATCGAAATCATAATCATAACCGGCGAAAGATTTTCCTATGAACATCACTTTCACATTCTTATCATTAAGATTAGAGATAGCCTTTGCTAATCTATCCGGGCCTTTACGTGGTATAAAACTACCAACAAATATTATTGAAAAATCGTCTTTTTTAATTCCTAATTGAGTCTTTAATTCTGTAACATCTTGATGATAGAAAATATTTGTGTTAACACAATTTGGCTCAATAATAATATTATCCTCACTAACTAATCCATTTTCCACGCATTTTCTTTTGTTTTCAGAAGAGACACTTATAACCCCTGTTATTGAGTCTACTAATTCTTTTTTATCCTTATATGATATGGATTTAATCATTTTGTCAAGAGCATCATCACCTTCACCACATGCAACGAACAAGGGTATATTATTCTCTCTAGCATATTTACTTATTTTCCTAGAGTTATGCCAGAAGTGAGCATATAACACATCAGTTTTAAAATTCTTGATTACTTTTATTATGCTATACCTATTATAAAAAAGCACTAATGGTTTAAATAGATTAAACTTTCCACCAAATGATAAATTAAAAGGTCTGTATACTCTATATTTATTACCTGACTTGGTTGAAACCGTACTTATTTTAGGTAAAAAATTATTATGGCGAACAATATTGTGAATAACACTTTGAGGTGCTACTACATTTACACTTATACCGCTATCCACCATACTATTGACCAGTTGTTCTACAAACACATTGGTAGGTCTATCAGTTGTTGGATAATCATCACAAATAAAGGTTATCTTCAAAACATCATTCATTGCTTAGATTATTTCTAATACTTTTGAGTTACAAGAGTTTGATTCCCAACACAAAAGCCAAGACAAATTGACATATACAATGATATATCATTGTAAGACATTGAAAATAGACTCTTTAGAAAACAAATCACTAATATCAATTCTAAAGATAGTCTAATATCTTTAGAATATGTACAATTTTTCCATAATTTAAAAGAAGAAATCCAATATAGTAAATAAACAAAAAGTCCCAAAACGCCCTGATTAATGGCTATTTCAAGCCAATCATTATGGGCATAATTTGATGAAATTGTTAAAGTAGCATTTGCACCATTTCCCAAGAAGAAACCTATATCACTATTTTTAGATAAGAAATAGTCTAAGAAAACACTAAACAACCTATCTCTACCACTTGTGTTTCCTTCTAGAGTTTGTTCTATTCGTCTATTGAAATAATCACTATTATTTATTAAGTCAGTCACATAATAGAGACCTATTAGTATAATAATAACACTTAAAAATATTAGCCATTTCTTTTTACCTACAGATGCTGTCATAATTGTCCTATACATAAACAACAAAATACATAATGCCCCAATTAGTATAGCACCTCTCTTCATCCCATACAACAAGAAGAACAACACAATCGCCAATCCCATATATTGAACAATCCTTTTATTACTCCATAAAGCTAATAACGGAATTAAAGCTAAAAATTCATATCCAAAATTATTCGTGAATTCGAAATCGCCCTCCATTACTGCAGTCATTTGATCTTGCTGATTTTTAAAGAATAATAATGCTACAGTTGCAAAAAAAACAAAAGTCCAATTACGTAGAACAGATATATTTAATTTTTGTTTTACAGTGAAAACATAAAAGGAAAAAAATGGCAATAGAGAGATGTATATACTTTTAAGATAAGTATAATTCCTTACTAGAACGCCACTCGACATATATCTTATTTTTTTTCCACTCAATATCAATATAAAACCATATATCGTGAACATTAGAATCAACATGAGCAGTGCTCTCACAAATGGAGGAACTTTATAATGAGAAAACGCATAATAAGCATGATAAATAGAAACTATTATCAAAAATAGGAGTATAAATTGAGAAATAAAGTTACCTCGCCCCCCTAATAACAATGACTGTAAACTGTAGAACAGCCACAAAAAAATATAAAAATTATGAAATGCAAATATATTTTTAATTGTCATACCAATTTCTTCTTATGAATCATAATACCAACCATTTACCAAAAATCATATCCCACTCTTCAGGTTTAAATCTCACCATACCCCCAAAATGATAAAAAGTCATCTCTCCGAAAAACACATTTCCATTAACTTCATATAAATCAACTCTAACATGTGGCATTCCTTTCGAAAGAATTGATGCAAATGATTTCATTTGCTCAAATGATTGTGGTTTTTCTGGACACTTTTTTGCACTATCATGACCTTGACGGAGACACAAATGATTAAAATCCGCATCAAAGAAATCGAACTTCACATCCTCTCCTTGTTTTTGGCGTTCTGTTCCTATAAATAATGCTTTGACTTCACCATTAAAACAGAAAAATTTGTAATCCCGCAACTCCTTAGTTACAGAGTCCTCCATATACTTCTCTGCTATAATACGATGTTTCACATATTTATACGGCCATTCTCTAGATGTTGCGAACAAATTCTGCCTCCATCCACGTTTAATTTTTTTCAGAGCTGTTTGTTTGTCAAATGATTTCTTATCTTTGCAAATAACAACTCCACAATTACCACCGCCATGAGTCACCTTTAGTACGAACTGATTTGGAAGACAATCCCAATCAATTGCATCTGGAGAATCCCATACCCCTATTGTCTGAATAACATGTTCAGGACCTATTTTGTTTGCGACATACTCTTTAACCAAAAACTTGTCAACCATTTTAATATATTCAGGATTTCTATCATATAGCTTCAACCACTGCAGTTTTTCAGAAAAAGTCTGTGGATTATTAAGATTCAACTTATACCCCATTTTTAATCTAAATAGAATCTGGAGATATAATTTGTCAGGAAACAGAAAATTACACTTTGTCACTAAAGCAACAAGGAATAATGATGGATCTCTAAAATAAATCAAAAAACGTTTCATTTTACAATTGTATTGGATAAGGGGTTCCTATAGTATATCCCGCCATGATAAGGATGGCGTTGATCTTCAGGAGGTAATTGCATATAGTTTCCATATAAATGGGTTAAATAATCATGGTATCTCTCCACAGATTGAAGTTTATGACCTTCAAAAGAAACATCAACTATCCTTTCAAAAACATCGAAATCAAAAATATTAACCATACGAACAGAACCTGCATGTAAAAAATTCTTAGCACCTTCATATGGATAACTGTATAATACAAAATTCCTCTCATTGTGCATTATAGAATCATATCCAACCAAGAAAGAAACAGGTAGAACCTTTAACAATCGTTTTCTCCAAACAATCATTCTTTTTCGTTTTTTATTAATTTTTTCAAAATCTTCTATAAATGATAATATTTCATTCTCAGTATCTGGCATTCCAACTATTGGATACAAATCTATATTAACGCCATACGATTTCCTCCATCTACCCTGTAGACTATACGATTGTTTACAGGCAAGTCTGGAAAAATGATATTCATAATGTTTTACTGTATCTACGTCTATATACTCAATTGTGTTTGATTTGAACATATTTTTAAAACGAATCATGTCAGGAAGCGGCATAATAATATCAACATCATCATCCCAAGGTATAAAACCTTGATGCCTAATTGCTCCGAGTAATGTTCCAAAAGCCAAAGAATACTTAATCCCATTTTTTCTACAGAAAGAATCTATTTCATCCAACATCATAAGTTGGATATTCTTCCTTTCTTCTATTGATAGTGGAGTATGATTTCCCATTTATCTAATTATTTTTTACTATTTTCTTTATGATTGATTTCAAATAATTAACAACCATTTTCTTTTTAAACCTAATATAAGGTTTGGGATCATCGGTTTGATTAATTATACAACAATCAGCTTTATTCAATAAGATTCTATAATCTTTCAGTGATCTGGCTCCTCCTAAAACATCATCAAAGGCAATCGTTTCATTGACATAAGTATAATTCTCAACAACTGTTTTATTAAGTGTGCTAAAGTTCAAAGAGTTCTTTTCTAGAATTTGAAATGCCGGAAGATTAACACCAGAACAAGATACCGCATACCCATATGCGGCGAATCGAAAATTAAGTTCAACAAAAAACCATTTTCCATTCGACTCAACAAAATCAATATTGAACATACCAGAAAGACGTATGAATCTCATCAACTTTTTTATGTTATTTGTAATGTCTTCATTTAAAGAAGGATTATTAACCCTACCAAAAGCAGATACGCCTTTATGCCCTCCATGACCACCATCAATCAACTCGACTATACTTGGAATAATAACATCATTTTGATTGCAATACCCTATGACTCCATATTCTCTATCAATATCTATAAATTGTTCAATTAATAACGGGTTTGGATAACTACGGGACATTACTTCTAACCATTCTTTCAACTCAAGCCTTGAATCACATCTTTTTTGATATTGTTTTGCACTATGATAACAAAGATTTCCTTTAACAAAACATGGATATCTAACACCTTCAGGAATAGTGTACTTACCATTTTCACAAGTTGTTGTCCAAGAATCCACAACATTTAATCCAAATTGTTTTGCTAGTTCTTTTTGTTTTTGCTTATCCATTAATGCAGCAATTGCACCCGCCTGAAAATTAATGTGTGAATATAAGAAAAATGGTTTAAGCTGATCTTGAATAATGTCAACCATACATGCAGAATCATCGTCAACTGACATTATAATTGGTTTATTATTCTCTTCACGTAAATGATTCAATAATAATTTTGCTAAACCTTCAGGATCAAACTTCTTTGCATAATAAAAGCTATCAACATATTTCGAATAGGAATCGAATGGTCTATTATGCTTACCTTCATGTAAAACCAAGACAATCAATTTCACTCTGCTATTTTCCAATTTACCGACAGAGCGTATTAATGCCAAGCGTGAAGCAGGATTACTACCTATTATGATAATACTCTGAAACATAAGATAAATTAGCAAATTATATGTTTTATCTTCAACAAAAACCTTTTGATTATTTGCTGCCAGAAAATTGACATATAGGCTCTTTGAGGACTCTTATCTTCCTCATCTTTTATAAAAGAAACATCAGATTTTTTCTTAATTTCAAAATATTCCTTTATAGAAATATATCCATTATACAAATCTTCCATACACATTCTTTCATTGACATATATGCCTTCACCTGTTATACTGTTGTTAATATTATCAATTGGTGTACCAATAAAAGACTTAACCATCATGGCAGGCAAGTTTACTCCCATTTTAGTAATAGCATATCCCGAACCACCATAGCGAAGATTTATCTCGCAAAAATAGAAGACATTACCACTCTGAAAGAAATCGATGTCAAAAACACCTATGAAACCCATTTTCAGAACAAATTGCTTGAATTGTTCTACCAGTTTTTTTAAATCACCAACAGGCATAACCATTCCTTGACGGGCAATACCTGTATTTGATTCTGATACCGCAAGAAATTTCAATATTCCCGGTATACAAACATACTTTCCATCAGAAAAACCCAACAAAGCAAACTCTTGGTCGATTTCCTTATAATCTTCAACAAGTACTTTAAGAGTTCTGCTTCTATGATGAATGAGATAATCAAGAGATTCTGCAAGTTCTCTCTCGTTGCAACATTTGCGCATACCTCCTTTTCCACCATTCATAGTAGCCAACGGTTTGCAGAAACATGGATACTGAATAGACTTGGGTATCGAATAATGTCCGTCAACAATATCAATAGTCTTTCCATCCGCCACATTCAACCCTACACTTTTTGCGAGTTTTTTTTGGTTTGTTTTATCCATCCAATATCTAATCGAATCAGGTTTGTTGATAATGTGAGGAAATAGGAAATGTTCATTTAAGATATCCCGAGCATCATCAATTGCAGCAACCGCATCGTCACTATCAGGAATCAAAACAACCTTCTGCAGTGGATCAGTACATTTATTTAAAAGAATCCGAATAAGAGACTCATTGTCTTTTCTTTGACAATAGTAAAAATGACTGACGTATTTGCTGAAACAATCTATTGGTTTTTTATGTTTTTTTCCAAAACACATAACAATCACCGTCACCTCACATCCTATCTCTGCAACAGAACGGATGATTCCTAAACGAGACGTGAAGCTATGCCCTATGATGACGACTTTGGGGTTCATTTCTTTTTTTGATAAATGATTTTAAAATATGTTTCATCTTTACCAAACATCGCTGTTTATGAAACTCAAACCAACATCTAAACTGTGAAAAGGGGCAACCATCCAACCATTTGACACAAACAACATTGAAATGGTCTTTCCAAAAAACATAATTCACTTTTTTATAACCTGCCTGATATATTATGGACAATTCTTTTTTATTGTTTTCGTTGGTGTCCATTATCAGTTTCATAATACCATTGTCACGAGCCTCTTGTTCTCTTTGAATACACAATTCTTTATATACACCCCTTCCTTGGTATGAAGGCAATACCGAGGCAAAACAGCAATAACCGTATATGCCCTTGCCACACCATAATGTTTTTGTTTTATAAACCAATGCTGCAGAACCTATAACCTTTCCATCTTCTATGGCTACAAACATTTTCCCATTGTCATCAATTCTACGCTTAATTTCTTCGCCTGAAAGCGAAGGATAACGCATAAATACACCATTTTTTCGGTTCTCTGCATGTGCTTCCCACAACACATCATGAATTGTCTCCCATGACACCCAGTCAGGCTTCTCCATTATTTGAATTCCTGAATCCATAGTATTATATTTTTGAGCTTTTATAACCATTATCAATCAGGAAACCAAGTATTAGGCCTCGGCCATAGTTCCCGTATAATTCTCTCCGTGTATTCACCCATGCCAGACTCGAATGCCGATTGGCTTAAACCTGGTCTTGTATTGAACTCAATCAATATCGGCTCTCCGTTTTCCTCAATTGCGACATCCCAACCAATCAGGTTGAAAAATGGAAGT
>CACZPU010000045.1 GCA_902783165.1 uncultured Prevotellaceae bacterium | reverse complement strand
CAAACCGCTAAGTCTCTCTTCTTTCCGTGGCAAATATGTCCTGCTCGACTTCTGGGGAAGCTGGTGCGTATGGTGCATCAAAGGATTTCCAGATATGAAGAAATATTACGATAAGTATAAGGGAAAATTCGAAATTATAGGTATTGACTGTAACGATACGGAAGAAAAGTGGAAAGAAGCTGTGAAAAAGCATGAGTTGCCATGGCTGCATGTTTACAATCCCAGCACATCCGACCTTACTACCAGGTACGTTCTAAAAGGCTATCCCACCAAGATAATGATTGATCCAGAAGGGAATATCCACAAGGTCGTTACCGGCGAGGATCCCGCTTTCTACACTTATCTTGATGAATTGTTCAAATAAGAAGCGACTACAAAGAGTCCTTCACGGAAACATGAGGGTGTGCCATAATAGGCACATCCTTTTTTTGACTTCGTCACTCTTTGTTTAACATAACTCATTGATAGAGAGCTGTTTGTACTTTTGTATACTCGTGTCTGGGTATGCAAAAGTTTTTTTACATCATAACTATATAAATTATTCAAGTAGTAAATAACAATTAATACAAAAAGGGAGCGGCATTTTTTATGCCGCTCCCTTTTTGTATTTTAAGGATGGAATTACCGTTTGTCGGGCACACCATATTCCATCCAACGCTCTTGTGGGTAATAGCCCTTCAACGTCTTCTTTTTCAATGTGTATACATCCTTTAGATGAGTCATCATGGCGTTTACCTGCTTCACCTTCGGTGCCAATTTCTCACGCAGACGGTCAACCTCGGCATTGGCAGCCTCCAACTCGTTAACAGCCTGCTCCATAGCGTTGATTTCTTCGTTGGTTACTCCACCGCCAATACCCTTCAGGTGCTTGCGCAGTCCTTCTATGAGGTGGCGGCTTTTCTCGATTTGCAGTTCTACTGTCTGTGACATAATTCTTTTGTTTTTAGTGATACTTTTTGTTATGGATTTGTCCTTTTTTGTTGTTGCAAAAATAAAGAAAAAAGTCGATTTCGCGAACGCTATAGTGTGTCACTTTTTCGTTTTTTTAAGATGCAAACGGGGCTCTGTTTAATCTATTTTTGCATTGCAACGGGCGTTAATCTTTCTTAAGAATCGCATCTGTATAGGTCACAACTTAAAGAAATAAACAGTAACTTTGCACCCGATTTTCAAGAAGAATTGATATGAACATGAGATTATTGGCGCTCATGTTGGTTGTACCCGCAGCGATTGCGGCGAAGGCTCAGAGTGAGCGCAGAATGACGGTTGACGACTTGTTTCAACTGGTAGAAAGCAACAGCAAGACTCTTCAGGAAACGAAGATAAGCGTAGAATTTGCTCAGAAAGGGATTGAGGCGGCCCGCTCGCAGCGGCTGCCTGACGTAAATGCTACGCTGTCGGCTTCATATAACGGCAACGTGGTGGTAATGGATCGTGACTTCACGAATGCCAACGGCTACTCCTCGCCCCACTTCGGCAACTCGTTTGCTTTGGAGGCTCAGCAGGTGGTATATGCCGGTGGCGCCATCGATGCAGGCATCCGTGTGGCAGAGTTGCAGCGCGACTTGGCACAGACGGGGCACAGGATGAACGCTGAGGCTGAGCGCTTTATGGCTCTCGGACAGTATCTTGACCTCTACAAGATACAGAACCGCATGCAGGTGATGGAACAGAACATCAGCTTGACGCAACGGCTCATCGATGACATTCGGGCCAAGCACGAACAGGGTATGGCGCTGAAGAATGACGTGACACGCTATGAACTGCAGATGGAGACTCTGAGGTTAGGGCTTCGCCGGCTCGAAGACCAACGGACGGTACTGAACCATCGGCTGTGTAACATGGTAGGACTCCAAGATGTGATGATCATTCCCGATACGACCATTACGGCATCGGCACTCTCCAACGAAGGAATGAATTATTGGAATGAGACAGCCCTCGCCTCGTCGCCACGTATGGAGCAGAGCGAACTTTCAACCCGGTTGGCCGAGCAACAACTACGGCTGGCCAAGAGCGAGATGCTGCCCAAGGTGGCACTGGTTGCAGCCGACAACTTTTCGGGGCCTTTCACCTATGACATTCCGCCGCTCGACAAAAACATCAACTACTGGTATGTGGGCGTAGGCGTGAAATATCCTCTCAGTTCGCTGTTCAAGAAGAACAAGAAGTTGGAGCAGGCACGCATCGGCATCCGTCAGAGTCAAGAACAGCAGAATGTGGTCGCTGAGTCGCTTGATAATCAGATTCACGAGGCATGGACACTGTATCAGCAATCGTATGCCGACCTTGATACGCAACGGAAGAGTGTGCAGTTGGCACGACAGAACTACGAGGTGGTCAACGAGCGGTATCTTAGTCAGATGGCTCTCATCACCGACATGCTTGATGCCTCGAACATCCGATTGAATGCCGAGCTGCAAGAGGTGGATGCGCGCATCAATATCCTCTACGCCTATTATAAAATGAAATATATCGCAGGAACACTGTGAAAGGTAAAAGGTAAAAAGTAAAAAGGTAATAAACAATGAAGAAGAAAATTATCAAGAGAATATATAATGCTGTGATTATCGCTGCTATCCTGCTGGCTTTAGGTTACGTGTGCAGCCGTTTCATTCACTTTGGCCGTGTAGAATATACCGACGATGCTCAGGTATGGCACCACATTACGCCGCTGAATGCCCGCGTGGGAGGTTATATCCGCGAGATACGCTTCGAGGATTATCAGCACGTCAGCAAGGGCGACACGCTGGTCATCATCGAGGATGCCGAATACCGGCTGCATCTTGCCCAGGCAGAGGCACAGCTGAAAGGCTCGAGGAGTGGTTCTCAGGCCGTTAGTGCTGGCATGAACACCACGGCGAGCAATGTGCGCGTGGCTACTGCTGGCATTGAGGAGGCTCGGGTAAACATGGAGAACGCCCGTGCCGACTATGAGCGCTTTGAAGCCCTTTTGCAGAAGGATGCCGTGACACGGCAGCAGTATGACAATGCCCGTGCCCGCTACGAGGCAGCCAAAGCCCGTTACGAGCAAGCCAGCCAACAACGTCAGTCAACAGCTCTCGTCAAGACCGAACAGGCAGAGCGGCTTTCTCAGACCCATGCTGGAACGTCGGTGGCCGAGGCGGCGGTAAACCTTGCCCGTCTGAATCTGGGCTATACGGTCATTGTGGCTACCTGTGACGGTGTGATGTCGCGCAAAGACATTCATGTAGGCCAACTGGTGCAGCCCGGACAGCAACTAGCCCGCATCGTCAGCGACAACGAGGTATGGGTGGTGGTTAACTATCGTGAGACGCAGATGAAGCATGTTGCCGTCGGCAACAAAGTGAGCATCATGGCCGATGCCATACCCGATGTGGTCTATCAGGGCGAGGTGGAAGCTATCAGTGGCGGCACAGGGTCGGCCTTCTCGCAGATTCCCGTCGATAATGCTACGGGCAACTTCGTCAAGGTGGAGCAGCGCGTGCCTGTCCGTATACGCTTGAAGGGTGACAACAAGAAAGAGAATGTAGCACGACTTCTGGCTGGACTGAACGTGGAAACGGAGGTGAAATACTGATGGCTGGCTGGAACCCAAATCAGAAGTTCGCGATGCCGATGTTCAATCCGTGGGTGCCAGAGCGTCTGCGCCCTTGGATTTACGTGCTGTTCGCCCTGTTTTTCCAACTGTCGGGCGGCATCTACTTCAGCAGCATGCAGCAGATGATGGGTGCCACGAGTCTGATGCGCGAGGACATTCAGTTTGTGGCCATGTGCGGGGTGGTAGGTGTGAACATGCCCTTCCCATTTCTGTTCCGCTATAAACTGCGTTTCACCAACCAGCAGTTGCTCATCAATGCTGCGCTGGTCATTGCTGTCTGCAACATCCTGTGCCTCTATGTTAAGTGGATTCCTGCCCTTTGCGCCATCTCGTATATTGCCGGATTCTTCAAACTCTGTGGCACCTTCGAGTGTTTTTCCAACATCCGGTTGTGGCTCTCACCCAAACAAGATTTCGGCATCTTCCTGCCCTCGATGTACATTGTCATATTGGGAGCCATGCCGGGGTCGAACTGGATAGCCCAGCAACTCACCATCGTCTTCGATTCCTGGCAGATGATGCACTGGCTGATGGTTGGCCTGATGCTCATCATTGTACTGGTCATCTACACCTGTACCCATCCTTGGCGCATGATGCCTTTCCAACTGCCGCTCGTCTCGCTCGACTGGCTGGGCTGCTTCCTTTGGTCGGCGGTGATGCTAGAGATTATCTGGCTCTTCACCTATGGCGAGTATTACAATTGGTGGGACTCTGCCCTCTGGCGAAGCGTGCTTATCAGCCTGCCGCTGACGCTCGCAATCTGCATCGGCCGGATGCTGCACATCCGCCATCTGTACATCGACCCGAAGGTGTGGCCACATGCCCGACTCGTGCCTATCCTTGCCATGTTCTTCGTGGCTGAGGTGATGAACGCCACGCCACATGTCCTGCAGAACACCCTCACAGGCGGTGTGCTGCACTGGGGCTTCACGACAACGAGCAAACTCTACATCGCCGAAATCTTCGGCTGCATTTTCACGATTCTCTGGGGGCAAGGCCCCTGGGGGAAGATTCCGCGTTTCGCTACGCTTTGGTCGCGTGGCAGCCAATTCTTCACTCTAAACTCTAAACTCTTCACTTTCAAAT
>CACZPU010000044.1 GCA_902783165.1 uncultured Prevotellaceae bacterium | reverse complement strand
TTGCAGGAAATATACGACTTCATCAACTATTGGGACAAAGAGCGAAAGAACCTGCCCGTGGCCACAGACGGAATAGTGCTGAAAGTGAACTCGCAGCGGCAGCAACGTGCCTTGGGGTTCACGGCCAAGAGTCCCCGCTGGGCCATAGCCTATAAGTTCAAGGCAGAACGGGCGTGCACACGACTGAACGAGGTGACCTACCAGGTAGGGCGTACGGGTGCGGTGACACCTGTCGCCAATATGGAGCCTGTCCAGCTGGCGGGAACCACAGTGAAGCGTGCCACTCTGAACAATGAGGATTTCATTCGTAGTTTCGACCTGCATATAGGTGATTATGTGTATGTGGAGAAGGGTGGCGAGATTATCCCGAAGATAGTAGGTGTAGACCTCGACCAACGTCCTATCATTGCCCAACCGGTGAGGTTCATCACCCATTGTCCGGAATGTGGTGCGCAGTTGGTGCGCTACGAAGGCGAGGCTGCACATTATTGTCCTAACGACTCGGGCTGCCCTCCACAGATTAAGGGACGCATTGAGCATTTCATCTCGCGCAAAGCGATGAACATCGACTCGTTGGGACCAGAGACAGTAGACGAATACTACCGTCATGGGCTGATACATAATATTGCAGACCTTTATGACATAGAGGTGCAGCAGATTAACGGAGATGGCAGCCGAACAAAATCAGCCATGAAGATTGTCAATGGCATTAAGGCTTCTGCCAATGTTCCTTTCGAGAGAGTGGTGTTTGCTTTGGGTATCCGTTTTGTGGGCGAGACTTCAGCCCGCTTGTTGGCTCGTCATTTCAAGTCGATGGATGCGCTGATGAATGCCACGCTCGAAGATTTGCTCGAAGTGGAAGGCGTGGGCGAGGTGATTGCAAAGAGTGTGATGACGTATTTCCATAATCCTCAAAATATCGTTATTATTGACCGTCTGCGTGGATACGGCTTGCAGATGAGTCTTTCGGAAGAGCAGTTACAAGGAGCATCTGACAAGTTGGCAGGCCAGAGTATTGTCATCAGTGGCGTGTTCAGTCATCACAGCCGTGATGAATACAAGGCCATCATCGAACAGCATGGTGGCAAAAATGTGGGAAGCATCAGTGGCAAGACCTCGTTTATCCTTGCTGGAGAAAACATGGGCCCAAGTAAATTGCAGAAAGCCGAGAAACTGGGAATCAGAATTGTGAACGAGGATGAGTTTTTGGAGATGATTGATTGATGTGATGACATATACAAAGAGAGATGGCAGGAAAGAATTGCCTTTCCTGCCATCTCTCTTTGTATATGAGCTTTTATCGCGCTGCCTCGAATTCCTGGAGGAAACGGACATCGTTCTCTGAGAACATTCGCAAATCGGACACCTGATACTTCAGATTGGTGATGCGCTCCACACCAAGACCGAAAGCATAGCCACTATAGACAGTGCTGTCGATGCCGCAAAGTTCCAATACATTAGGGTCTACCATACCGCAGCCGAGAATCTCCACCCAACCAGTATGCTTGCAGAATCCACAACCCTTGCCGCCACAGATATGGCATGATATGTCCATTTCTGCACTTGGTTCTGTAAAGGGGAAGTAGCTTGGGCGCAGACGAATTTTGGTGTCGGCTCCAAACAACTCCCGAGCAAACGAGAGCAATACTTGTTTCAAATCGGTGAACGAAACGTTCTTGTCGATATACAGTCCCTCTATCTGGTGGAAGAAACAGTGTGCGCGAGCGGTGATGGCCTCGTTGCGGTATACACGTCCTGGACAGATAACCCGGATGGGAGCTGTCAGTTTGCCGTCTTCGGTGTGCATGTGTTCCATTACGCGAGCCTGAACAGAACTGGTGTGGCTGCGAAGAAGGATATTCTTGGTGACATCGCCCGTTTCCGACTGCTCAACGAAGAATGTATCCTGCATGTCGCGTGCGGGATGGTCAGCAGCAAAGTTCATCTTGGTGAAGACATGAAGGTCGTCTTCAACCTCGGGACCATCGGCCAGAACAAATCCCATGCGTGTGAAGATGTCGATAATCTCATTCTTCACGATGGTGAGTGGATGGCGTGTTCCCAATTCAATGGGGTAAGGTGAACGAGTGAGGTCAATGTCTTCGCTGGCATTCTCAGCCACTTCGGTCTGTTCGCGAAGAGCATTGATACGCTCCGTGGTTTTCTGCTTCAACTCATTAATCTTCATGCCGACGGTTTTCTTCTCTTCGGCTGCCACATTGCGGAAATCGGCCATCAGGTCGTTGATGATTCCCTTGCGGCTGAGATATTTCAGTCGGAGTGCCTCAATTTCTTCTGCATTGTTGGCTGTAAGCTCACTGACTTCCTTAAGAAGTTCTTCTATTCTGTCAAGTATCATTGTGTTTTGTTGTTATTCGGCTGCAAAGTTACGAAAAATCGATAGCAGAAAAAAATAAATGCATATATTTTTTTATCAATGTATGATATACACTGCTCCTTGGCGACTCTAAGCATGTCAATATGTAGTAAGTTTTCTTTAGTTATGAAAAAACTTGGAAAAACATACTCTATATCAAAATAATGTTGTAATTTTGCCATGAATTTGAGAGACTGACAGAAATAACTGTTATTGCTGATATGAGAAAAGGTCTATATTTCGTGGCATTTGTCTGTGTCTTTACGATGGTCTGGACTGCTGGTTGCACTGACAAGAAAACCGCTGCTGCCGACAGTATCGTGACGGATACGACCGTGACGGACACATTGGCTTCCGATACCAATGAAGTCTTGCTGTCTGAGCAGATGATACCAATGGCAGCCGATGAACTTTTCGATGATTTCCTGTTCATTTTCACCGGGAACAAGCGCCAACAGCTCAAACGAATCAAGTTTCCATTGGAAATGGTTGAAAACGGCCATAAAAGAAACATTTCCAGAAATGAGTGGAAAACAGACCATTTCTTTATGGAACAAGGTTTCTATACCTTGATTTTTGACAATCGCAAGCAAATGGAACTCCCGAAAGACACCAGTGTCAACCATGTGATTATGGAAAAAATCATTTTTAGCACGTCCATGGTTGAACGTTATCATTTTGACAGATTGACAGGAAAATGGATGCTTACGAAAATTCATAAGAACCCTATCAGCGAGAATCCAAACGCTTCATTCCTCTCTTTTTACCATCATTTTGTTACCGATTCGGTGTTCCAGATGCAGAGTCTGGACGATTTCGTCACTTTCTCCGGACCAAATCCTGATGATGACTTTGAGGAACTTGTGGGCGAGATTACACCAGAGCAGTGGCCGGCATTTGCCCCGACAGATTTGCCTGACAAAACCATCTATAATATTATTTATGGCGATGAGCAGGTGGGAAGCAACCAGAAGATATTCCTGTTGCGTGGCATATCAAATGGACAAGAACTGGAGTTGACATTCAAGCACAATGGCGGACAGTGGAAACTTTTAAAACTGGTGGAGTAGGGATGATGAGAGACTTCCATGACTATAGCTTGAAAGAGCATAACACTTTTGGCATTGATGCCAAGTGTTGTCGTTTTCTGGAATACGGAAACATTGTCGAGGCAAAACAAACTGCCGAGATTCTGCGTGGCGCACAACTTCCGTTTATGGTTATTGGTTCAGGCAGCAATTTGTTGCTGACAAAAGACTATGAGGGAATCGTTGTTCATTCAGCGATGAAAGGGATTTCATCGAAAGAAAGTGAGGAATATGTTGATGTTAGATGTGGTAGCGGAGAGACATGGGACGATGTGGTCGCATGGTGTGTATGTCACAGTTACGGCAACATGGTGAATCTTTCGTTGATTCCTGGCGAGGTGGGCGCCTCTGCTGTACAGAATATTGGTGCCTACGGTTCGGAGGCAGGCGATTTTATTCATACTATTCATGCCATAGAGATTTCAACGGGAAAGGAGATTGTCATACCCAAGGAAGACTGCGATTATGGTTATCGGAGCAGCAAGTTCAAGAAAGAGTGGCGCAACCGGTTTCTTATCACGGAGGTGACATACAGAATGGCGCTCCATTGCGAACCCAATATTGATTATGGCAATATCCGCGCCGAACTTGAACGTAAAGGCATCACCACTCCCACTTCGGGAGAATTACGCCAGACAATAATAGATATTCGCAATGCCAAACTTCCCGACCCGAAGGAGGAAGGAAATGCAGGCAGTTTTTTCATGAATCCTGTGGTGGACAGGTCAAGGTATGAGCAGCTTGCCACGAAATATCCAAGCATGCCTCACTATAAGATAGACGAGGACCATGAGAAAATCCCTGCAGGCTGGATGATTGAGAAGTGTGGCTGGAAGGGAAAGAGCTTGGGTCGGGCAGGAGTTCATGCCAAGCAGGCTTTGGTTCTGGTGAACCGTGGCGGTGCTAATGGCAGTGAGATAGTGGCTCTAAGCGATGCCATCCGTAAAGATGTGAAAGATCAATTTGGGATAGACATTTTCCCAGAGGTGAATATTGTTTAGCAATAGAGGAATGAATATGAAACTGACCTTTTTGGGAACGGGTACATCTGTGGGAGTGCCCACCATCGGTTGCCATTGCAAGGTGTGCACAAGTCTTGACCCTCGCGACAAGCGGCTAAGGTGTTCGGCGATGATAGAAACAGAGCAGACGCGCATACTGATAGATGCAGGCCCTGATTTCCGAAAGCAGATGCTTTCACAATCTTTCCGTAAAATTGATGCGCTGCTTCTCACACATATCCATTATGACCATGTGGGCGGTATCGACGACCTTCGTCCGTTCTGCCAGTTTGGCGAAGTGAATGTCTATGCCGATGAACTCACGTCGAAGGGCTTGATGCGAACTGTTCCTTATTGTTTTGAAGAGCACCGTTATCCAGGAGCACCAGCCATTCGTTTGCACACCTTACAACATCATGTGCCTTTTATGGTCAATGAATTGGAGGTGATGCCCATTCAGGTTTATCATGCCAAACTGCCCATTACCGGTTATCGTTTTGGCAAGTTTGCCTATATCACAGACATGAAGACCATCGATGACTCAGAACTGGATTATCTTCACAATATCGACACATTGGTAGTGAATGCGCTCCGTTTTACACCCGACCATCATGCTCATCACACGGTGGACGAAGCTGTGGCCTTTGCAAGAAAAGTTGGGGCAAGGAGAACTTTCTTAGTGCATGTTTGTCATGATGTAGGCTTGCACCAACAAGTAAACAGCCAACTGCCTGAAGATATACAGTTGGCTTACGATGGTCAGGTGGTGGATGTTGAGTATTGAGGAAATTCCGTAGTGTGAACTACTTCTTGAATTTCCTGTAAAGTTTCCATGCCAGCAAGAGTCCGTCGAACACACCTGCTCCTGTACTCATCAATCCATGCATGTTTAGTTTTCCACGGCGAGTGGTGAGCGCTTCGGGCTTGGTAAACAGCTGTTTGCGCAATTTGTTCATCTTGTCGCTATCCTTGCGGATTTCCTTCAGCAACTGCAGCTTGCGTTCCTCGATGGAACGGAGGGTGGTATATGTTGGGTTGTTTGTGTTTTCAATCATAACATATGTTTTTTTGCGATAAAAGCAGTTATTCCATGAGAAGGCTTGCAAGAAACCTAACCAACGGCTTCTCCACCCATTTTTTCCTGAATATCAGGAATAGCAAGAACAAGAGCACGTATACAGCAGCAACAATCAGGAAGGCTACTGGGTGCCCCAAGGCGGGAGCCATGGCATAGGCAGCGGCAAAGGAGAGATAGATGAAAATGATAATGATGATGAGAAAGGCAACGGCAGCAATGGTCAGTGCTGTGATGAGCCGCACGACTTTCTCTATGACATCGAGCCTCAGATATTCGTTCTGAAGCCCGATGTAATGCTTAAGCACCTCAACGAGTTGCCCTATTGTCTCTATATTTTTGTCAGTGGAAAACATGTGCTTTCTTTATTCAGCAATATCAGCTGCGGCGTCCTTGATATCGTCGGCCAGATCGACAATCTCTTTGCGCGAGAGATTGATGTTGTGCTTCTTGCAGAAATCGTCAATAGCATCTGTTATTTTTTCACGAGTGTCTGTTCCTTTTTCAGGTGCGACCAAGAGACCTAATGCAGCTCCGGCGATGGCTCCGCCAAGAAATGCGCCAATGTAACCTAATGTCTTCATAATAATATTATTTGATAATAAATTGTTTAAAATATTCGATAAAATTGCAATCGCAAAAATAGTCATTTTTCCTGAAATGGCAATGTTTTTTGCATTCTTTTTTGTTAAAATCAAAGTATTTATGTCATTTAACAAACTTTATGCACGTTTTTTCTCGGTTTTTGCCCGAATTTGTGTAATTTCGCACATTATTTGAAATAAGTTTAATTCTAACAATAAGTAAAAAGTATGAAGAAGTACATGGTAGTTTGCGCAGGATTGTGCATGGCATTAGCGTTTACAAGTTGTGGTACAAAGAAAGAAAGTGCCTATCGTCAGGCTTATGAGAAAGCAAAAGCTCAGGAGGCTGCCATTGGCGCTCAGGCCGTTGAGGAAACCACAGTCGTGGCTCCTGTTGTTACAAGACCAGCCACAGAGTCGACTGTTGTAGACAATGTGGATAATGTTTCTGTTCGTCAGGAGAGATTGCAGGTTGTTGACGGTTCTGGCTTGAAGAATTTCAGCGTTGTCGTTGGTTCTTTCTCTGTAAAGGCAAATGCAGAAGGGTTGGCTCGCCAGTTGAGAAATGCTGGTTATCCTGCACAGATTGCGTTCAACAGCGGAAACAATTTCTATCGTGTCATCGCATCGACATTCGACGACAAGGCAAGCGCAGTGCGCAGCCGCAACGAATTCCGTTCGAAGTATCCTGATGCATGGCTGCTCTTTAACCAGCAGTAATTGTCATTGGCACGTATTTTATCAATAGATTACGGTAGGAAACGTACGGGACTAGCAGTCACCGACCCATTGCAGATTATTGCGAATGGGTTGGCGACTGTTTCTACATCTAAACTTTTCGACTTCTTGAAGTCTTATGTTGAGCATGAGACTGTGGAGCGAATCGTTATCGGTAAGCCTATGCAGACCAACGGGCTGCCTAGCGAGAATCTCCAGCGCGTGCAGGAGTTTGTGAATCGCTGGAAAAAAGTTTATGGGAATATTCCCATAGAGTATGTGGACGAGCGTTACACATCTGTGCTTGCTCACAAGACAATGCTCGAAGGTGGACTTCGTAAGAAAGCCCGTCAGAACAAGGCATTGGTCGATGAGATTAGCGCAACCATTATTCTGCAGAGCTATCTGGAGGGCAAGCGCATGAGTTCTTTGTATTCTGCAGGCAAAGGCTGAGGGCTTTTTCCGTTGTGGCAGACTTGCAGGTTCCTTCGTTCTTATCTCATTATTCTTATTTTTTCATACAAAAGTGATATTACCTATTTATATTTATGGACAGCCGGTGTTGCGAAAGGAGAGCATAGACATCCCCAAAGACTATCCAGACTTGGAGGTGTTGATTGCTAACATGTTCGAAACGCTTACGGCAAGTGACGGTGTCGGCTTGGCTGCGCCTCAAGTGGGTTTGAATATACGTGTGGCAGTAATCGACTTGGATGTGCTGTCTGAGGATTTGCCCGAATACAAGGATTTCCGAAAGGCTTATATTAATCCTCACATCGTGGAGTTTGACGACAGCGAGATGGAGTCGATGGAAGAAGGCTGCCTGTCGCTTCCTGGCATTCATGAGAATGTGAGTCGTCCCAAGCGCATTCGTGTGAAATACGAGGATGAGCAGCGTAACGAGCACGACGAATGGGTGGACGGATATCTTGCCCGTGTCATGCAGCATGAGTTCGACCATTTGGATGCTCACATGTTTATCGACCGTATTTCTCCACTTCGCAAGCAGCTCATTAAGAACAAGCTGAAGGCGCTCACTCTTGGCAAATACCGCTGTTCGTACCGGACAAAACCGGTAAGGAGATAACTGCCTTGTCGTTACCAAGCCTTTGGGCGGTGCAAATGCCCGCAACCGCTTGGGATGACGAGGATTATTGATTGATTCACAATGTTGGGGAAGCGACTGTTACTGAGCAATAGGGTAGTGAGGGGATTGTTCATGCTCCTCACATATCATTTATCGCTTCTCCCTTCTTCGGCTCAGTACAATTTCGAAAGAGTGCTCATGGCTGGTCGCAGTGCTCTCTATTATGAGGACTATGTGCTTTCCATGCAGTATTTCAACCAGGTTATCATGGCCAAGCCGTACCTTTATGAGCCATGGTATTTCAGGGCTATCGCAAAATACAATCTCGATGATTTCCTCGGTGCAGAGAACGACTGCAGCGAGGCTATTTCGTTGAATCCTTACGTGTCGGGCATCTATGAGCTTAGGGGCGTATGCCGCATTCGCCAGCAGAAGTTCAGTGAGGCGGCCACCGACTACGACAAAGCCATTCTGAACGACCCCACCAACATGAACCTGTGGTACAACCGTGCCCTTTGCCGCATTCAGGACAAAGACTACGACAAGGCCAACTTCGAACTCGACTCGATGATGAACCGGTGGAGTACCAACGCCAAAGTGTATCAGCTCAAGGCCGAGGTGTGCATGCAGCAGAAAGATACTGTGAAGGCGTCTTCATTTCTCGACCATGCACTGGAACTGGATCCCTACGATGGCGATGCTTGGGTGGTGCGCTCCATGATAAGCCTAAGCAGAAAGAAATGGAAAGATGCCGACCAACAGCTCAGCAGGGCCATCCATCTGAAACCTACTGTGGCCAACAACTACGTGAACCGTGCCCTTGCACGCTACAACATCAATAACTTGCGTGGGGCCATGGCCGATTATGACAAGGCTATCGAACTGGACCCTAACAACTTCCTTGCTCATTACAACCGAGGACAACTGCGTGTTCAGGTGGGTGACGACAACCGTGCCATAGACGATTTCGACTTCATTATCCAGATGGAGCCCAACAATATCATGGCCATCTTCAACCGTGCTTTGCTGCTCGACCGAACAGGCGACCTGCACGGAGCCATCAGAGATTATTCTACGGTGATAGAGCAATTCCCCAATTTCTGGACAGGACTGCACTACCGCGCTCGCTGCTATAGACGACTGGGCATGACGGCAAAGGCAGAGATGGACGAATTCCGTATCTTCAAGGCGCAGATGGACAAGCATCTTGGCATTCAGCCACGCTGGAGCCGCAAGAAGACCAAGGATATACGCAAGCAGAGCGACATCGACATGGACAAGTACAACCAGTTGGTGGAGGCCGACGAGCAACATGTGGAGCATGAATACAGCTCGGCCTACAGAGGAAAAGTGCAGAACAGGAAAGTCGACGACGAACTCATGCCCATGTATATGCTCTCGTATCGGAGATATAACAACGGAGTGAAGAGCTACACAGCCTACGACAACGAAGTGGAGGCATTCAACCGGCAGTCTGCTCCGCGCCACCATATCAACATCTCGTGCAATCCCAAGACATTGAGCGAGGGTGAGACTCGTGCATATTTCACCCTTGTTGACTCACTGACAGCAGACATTGCGGCTATAAAAGACATGCAGAAAGACAAGGCTTTGCTCATCCATCGGGCAGTGGCCTATACCGTGATGCAAAACTTCGATGCTGCCATCAACGACCTTACAGCCTATATGCAGGCCGACAGCACATCGGCCATCGCCTATTGGCAGCGTGGTGTCTGCCAGGCTATGATGAACGAATTCACCCAATCGCAAGGCATTGATGCCGACTTGAGGGCAGCACGAACCATCTCCGATTTCGACAATGCCATCAATCTCAATCCCAACAATCCATACATCTACTATGACCGCGCCACGCTCAACGCCTCGCGCAAGCAGTACAATGCCGCCATTGATGATTTTACGCGAGCCATAGAGATTGAACCGAATTTAGCGGAGGCGTACTTCAACCGCGGTCTGGTGCGCATCTACAGCGGCAACAAGCCCGAAGGACTGGAGGATTTGAGCAAGGCGGGAGAACTCGGTTTGTTCAATGCCTATAGTCTTATCAAAAAATATAAATCAGCTAACGACAAGAAGTAATACGGTTTTCTTTCTTGTTGTCTTCTTTTCTGTAAAATCATCGTTTATTAATTGTAATTGTACATATAAGATGTACAACTCGTACATCTTACTTGTACGGCTTGTACATCTTATATGTACAAATTTGAAAAATACTGTTCGATGTAACGATGGAAGTCCTTATATGTCGTGAACAACAATTCATGGCAGTATTGAAGCAATGTGGTGAAAAAACAAGTGATGCGTTTTCCTGTTCTATCGCAAAAATATGGGCATCATGAAGATTACTGGAGGCTTGAGACAATAAACACAAAAAATGTCCCTCTTTTGTGGCCGAATCTCAAAAGAAAGTACTACCTTTGCAATCGATTTATAAAAATACTGATAAAATGATTAACATTACATTTCCAGACGGCTCTGTTCGTTCGTATGAGCAGGGCGTGACAGGACTCGAGATTGCCGAGAGCATATCACCGGCCTTGGCACGTAGCGTCATCAGCTGCGGTGTGAATGGTGAGACAGTAGAGTTGAACCGCCCCATCAACGAGGATGCGACGATTGCGCTCTATAAGTTTGACGACGAGGAAGGAAAGCACACTTTCTGGCACACCAGTGCCCACTTGCTGGCCGAAGCCCTCAAGGAACTCTATCCAGGCATCCAGTTCGGATTCGGACCGGCCGTAGAGAACGGATTCTTCTACGATGTGCTGCTACCGAACGGAGAGCAAATCAAGGAAGGTGACTTCACCAAGATTGAAAACAAAATGAAGGAACTGGCAGGGAAGAAAGAGCCTGTGGTGCGCCGCGAGGTGGCCAAGAGCGATGCCCTGAAGGAATTTGCTGCTGACGGTCAGACTTATAAATGCGAACACATTGACCAAGACTTGGAGGATGGTACCATCACAACATATACACAGGGCAACTTCACCGACCTGTGCCGCGGTCCTCACTTGGTGAACACAGGCGAGATAAAAGCTGTGAAACTGACCAGTGTGGCTGGCGCATTCTGGCGCGGTGACGCCACTCGCGAGCAGATGCAGCGTCTCTATGGCATTTCTTTCCCGAAGAAGAAGATGCTCGATGAGTATCTGGTGATGCTCGAAGAAGCCAAGAAGCGCGACCACCGCAAGATAGGCAAGGAGATGGAACTGTTCATGTTCTCAGAGCGCGTGGGCAAGGGCTTGCCTATCTGGCTGCCGAAAGGAACCGAGTTGCGCCTCCGTTTGCAGGACCACCTGCGCAAGGTGCAGAAGCGTTTCGGCTATCAGGAGGTAATCACCCCGCATATAGGTAGCAAGAATCTTTATGTCACCAGCGGGCACTATGCCCATTATGGCAAGGATTCGTTCCGTCCCATCACCACTCCAGAGGAAGGCGAGGAGTATATGCTCAAGCCAATGAACTGCCCTCACCACTGCGAGATATTCGCATCGAAGCCTCGTTCGTATCGTGACCTGCCATTGCGACTGGCCGAATTCGGAACTGTTTATCGCTATGAGCAGAGCGGTGAGCTGCATGGACTCACTCGTGTGCGTTCGTTTACACAAGACGATGCCCACCTTTTCTGCCGTCCCGACCAGGTGAAGCAAGAGTTCCTCAATGTGATGGATATCATCGATATCGTGCTCACGGCCTTTGGCTTCAACTTCGAGGCACAGATTTCGCTACGCGATCCCAACGACCATGAGAAGTATGTGGGAACCGACGAAGACTGGGCATTGGCCGAGCGCGCCATTGTCGAGGCTTGCCAGGAGAAGGGACTGCCTGCAAAAGTGGAGTACGGCGAGGCTGCATTCTACGGTCCTAAGCTCGACTTCATGATAAAGGACGCCATCGGACGTCGCTGGCAGTTGGGTACCATTCAGGTGGACTACAACCTGCCCAAGCGCTTCGAACTGGAATATACCGACGAGGACAACACGAAGAAGACGCCTGTGATGATTCACCGAGCACCCTTCGGCAGCATGGAGCGCTTCTGCGCCGTGCTCATCGAGCACACCAGCGGACATTTCCCACTGTGGCTCACTCCTGATCAGGTGGCCATCCTGCCGCTTTCAGAGAAATACAACGATTATGCCCGTGAGGTTGCCAAGAAGTTCGACCTGCAAGGTGTGCGTGCAACCATCGACCTGCGCAACGAGAAACTGGGTCGCAAGATTCGCGACAACGAGTTGAAGCGCATCCCATACATGGTGATCGTTGGCGAGAAAGAGCAGCAAGACGGTACCGTGGCCGTACGTCCGCAGGGCGGCGGCGAGCAGAGCGTGAAGACCATTCAGGAATTCATCGACGAGGTAAATGCCCGTGTGGCCGAAATGACCAAGGATTTTTAGCATTTCGCTAATCCAACTATAGATAGCCGGAGAGCACATCGTTGCCCTCCGGCTATTTTTCTTTCAGCTCGCCGTTGCTGCATTCTCGGTTGCCAGTCCCTATGCATTTGCCTGATTCTAATGCAAAATATAGCGCATTTTTCGCGCCCCAAAACAGACCGAAAAATCGACAAAAAACTCAGCTAAATCATGTCAGTGATTTTACTCGAAATAGAATCTTAACTATTACAGGAACTGTAACAAAGACAGAACAAATCATCATAAGGGTATGCGAGGGTGGAACCTTAGTCATAGATGGTGGCACTTTGCTGAATGCCAATTTGCAATTAATCCCAGGATGCCATCTTATAATAAGGAATAATGGTTGTATCAGAGTCCCCAGTGGATCAACCTATAATACCCCTGTTGGTGCTATCGTGGATATTGAATCTGGCTCAATATATTGATTTATGTTCTAATAATATAAAAATTGAAATATTGTTATGAAGAAGTTTTATATAGTATTATTGTTCTTCTCTGTGGCTCTTACATTGAGTGCGCAAGAAGAAAGGAGTTCGCTGCTCAGCGAAAACCGAAGGTGGACGATATGTTCGTGGACTTCGCCCTCTCAGAGCGGCACCAAACTCTATTACGAATATGTGTTGCGTGGCGACACAACCATCAATGGCATTCGTTTCAAACAGTCGTACAAAAGACGCGTTGACGGAGCATCGGGAGAAGATTTCCGGCCGGCTTCGTGGGTGGGACAGCAGGGCGACAAATGCTATGTGGCCACGTTCGAGAGCGGGAATTCGAAAGAACTCGTTGACTTGCAAACGTCGATGGACTTCGGTTTGAAGGTGGGCGACAGTTATCAGCAGAAAGATTTGAGTGGTTTCTGCCTCAACTATGAAGTGACGGCAGTGGGGGATACCGTGGTGGAGAGTTCCACAGACAAGACCGTCAGGAAGGTGATTCACCTGAAATGCCAGAACTATCCTGACGACAGCCAATTCCAGGAGGTGTGGGTCGAGGGCATCGGATCGCTCTCCGAAGGACCTTTCGGTGCCTATAACAAGACCCGGACGGGGCAGGTGACGCAAACCGTGAGGTGCATCGACGGCGACGAAACGCTCATCGAGCAGCAGGTGGCTACGGGCATTTCGTCGGCGAAGAATGCCGATGCAAGGGCTGCCGAAAATGTGTTCAACTTGCAGGGACAGCCGATGAAAACAGCCTCAAAACGTGGTGTTTATATCCACAACCATCATAAATACATCGTGCGATGAGTATTGTGCAATGACTATTCATCATTTTTCTGTGGAATATCAGTAATCTTTCGGATAAGAACACGTGCTTCTGGCCACCAAAACATCTTGAATTGGTGGCTGGAAGCTATGGTTTTGAACGACGAAACCTATGATGTTGCGAACCAAAACAAGTCGTTTTGCTGCGTGAAGACGAAGGCGCTAGTGCCGAGGATGTATGCTTTTTCAGTGGCTGAGCTAAAATCCGCAGGTTTCATAATTGCTCCGGGCAGAGCTTGTAGCTATTCAGCACGGCAGGCAAAGGTAATCGCCCGGGAGATATAATCGTATGTTAAAAATATATAATTCGATGATAATAGCGCGCAGATGATTTCTTCTAACTCCCAAATTATTAGTAACTTTGCAGCCGATTTCGAAATAAGTAGAACCAAAAACAGTTAATGAAGAACGACAAAAAAGGACAACAGTACCGTGTGAACGAGCAAATTCGTGTCCGCGAAGTACGAATTGTGGGTGATGGCGAATCGATGGTTGTTCCCACCCGCCAAGCATTGGATATGGCTCATCAGCAGGGTGTAGACCTTGTGGAAATATCCCCGAATGCGAATCCTCCTGTTTGTCGTCTCATCGACTACAGTAAGTTCCTCTATCAGCAGAAGAAACGGGCCAAGGAGATGAAGGCCAAGCAGGTGAAGCAGGAGGTGAAAGAGATTCGTTTCGGACCCCAAACTGACGATCACGACTACAACTTCAAATTGAAACATGCCAAGGAATTCCTGATGGAAGGCAACAAGGTGAGGGCTTACGTGTTCTTCCGTGGCCGTTCGATTCTCTTCAAAGAGCAAGGCGAAGTGCTTTTGTTGCGTTTTGCCAACGACTTGGAGGAATACGGCAAGGTGGAGCAGATGCCATCGCTTGAGGGAAAGAAGATGTTCCTCTATATATCTCCTAAGAAAGCGGGTGTTGCAAAGAAGAGTCAGCAGAAGATGGATCGTGAGCGCCGTGAGGCTGAGGCAAAGGAAAATGCCAGGGTTGCGACCAGAGAAGAATCCGCTACGATAGATCCTGAAGACGTGATTCCAGCTAATGGAGGCTTGTTTGCCAACATCAAGGGTGGCGATGAGTTGCTGAAGAAGCTCAAGTCTGAAGACGAATAACGATTAATATTATATTAGTATGAAGGGTGCGTAACGCCAGGTATATGCGTTGCCACTGTATAAAGTAACAATTTAAAATTATAAAAAATGCCAAAAGTAAAGACCAATTCCGGTGCGAAGAAGAGATTCCGCTTCACCGGTACAGGCAAAGTGAAGCGTAAGCACGCTTATCACAGCCACATCTTGACAAAGAAGACAAAGAAACAAAAGAGAAACCTTGCCAAGACTTCAATTGTAGACGTAAGCAATATGAAGCAGGTGCGCGATTTGCTCAATCTCCGTTAACCATTTAATTAAGAAAGGAAAAAATTATGCCAAGATCAGTAAATCACGTTGCTTCAAGAGCAAGGAGAAAGAGAATTCTTAAATTGACACGTGGCTATTTCGGAGCCCGTAAGAACGTTTGGACCGTAGCCAAGAACACTTGGGAGAAAGGTCTCACCTATGCATATCGTGACCGTAGAAACAAGAAGCGCAACTTCCGTGCATTGTGGATTCAGCGTATCAACGCAGCTGCACGCTTGGAGGGTATGAGCTATTCGCAGTTGATGGGCAGCCTGCACAAGGCTGGTATCGAAATCAACCGCAAGGTGCTTGCCGATCTCGCTATGAACAATCCTGAAGCTTTCAAGGCTATTGTTGACAAGGTGAAGTAAGAATCAAAGTAATATTAAGTCATTTCGATGAATACGGGAATGCAGTTTCGGCTGCTTTCCCGTTTTTTATTCTATAAATGATAAATAGTACAGAAATTCATTTCTTTTATTGATATCTTGCTTTTTGTTGCTAAATTACAAAAAAATATGTAGTTTACTTAATAATTTATTATTTTTAGGTAAAAAATTTGTTTTATTAGATATATTGTTGTAATTTTGCAAAACAAAATGAAAAGTGGCTTTTTGTCACTTGGCGTATAGGTATAGCAGATATCGTTTATAATGTGAATCTGGACAATTCTTCAGTTGCAGCGATGATAGCGCAAACCATACATGCCAATTTAATAAAGATATTGGCGTGGGCGTTGTTTATCAGTTGTAACAGGTAAGTCCAGAACCTATATTGTTTGATAAGCGAGCGGCTCACGCCTTCCTTTTTATCAATCAGGTAAGTTTTTGTAAGAACAGGTTAATTTCAACAATGCAGATTGTTGATGTTTTCTTGTTTTTTTATATGCAAATAGGGCATTGCTTATCGGCAATGCCCTATACTTTTTATAATCAGTTGTTGGGATATGACTACGTGAGTCGGCATAGATAAAGTTGGAAAAGAACATGATTTTCCATTTGTTCCTAAACAGACAGCCATTTGGGTGAATGTCTGGCGGAACTGTTTTGCGTCATTCCAAATCAACCACAGTGATACCTGCACCACCAAACTGTACATGTTCGTCTTTGTAAGACGTGACATTAGGAACGGTGGCAAGATATTGTCTGATGAGCTGACGCAAAATACCGCTGCCTGTTCCATGCAATATCCTGACACGCGACATACCCACAAGGATGGCATCATCAATAAAATAGGTCACTGCATTAATGGCCTCGTCACCCCGCATGCCTCTCACATCAAGGTCTTGTTTGAAATTCAGCTTTCGGTTGTCAATCGTTTCACGTGTCTGCCTGCCAACCGATGCATAAGTACGTGGTTCTTCCTTTTTGGGGGCAGTGGCCGCTTCCAGTCGCTCTGCACGCATTTTTGTTCGCATTCCGCCAAAGATGACTGTTGCCATTTTGCCGTCGATGGATTCAATTTTCCCAATAGAAGAGAGACCTTTGATGCGAACAGTAGATCCAACACCGAGCACAGTCTCTTGTTTCGTGGACATTGCGACCTTGTCTTGTTGGTTCTTGCTGTCTTGCTCCATCTGTTGTGCTGCATTTTCCTTTCTTCTTTTTTCTTTTCTTTCCTTACGTTTCTGAATCTGTTGAATCTTCTTGGCAATCATCTCATCGTTGACGGTTTCGTCAACATCGCTTATTTCTTGCTTAAAGACATTCAACTCCTCGCGGATGCGACGTGTCTCTTCCTTCTCTGCTTGGCTTTCACGAATCTCCCGTATGGCATTTTCTATTCTACGGTTGCTTTCCTTTAGCAGTTCTTCGGCCTGTTCCTTGGCGCGGCGCAGAATATCCTTTCGTTGTAGCTCCACTTCTTTCACGTCTGTTTCATAGCGTGCGATGGTCTGCTGCATTTGTTTCTCGTGCATGCGGATGTTTTGTCGCTTGCTTTCCCAATAGCGTTTGTCCCTGACAATGTCTTGTAGATACTTGTCGCTTTGAATATAATCTGTTCCTACAATGTTACTCGCGTTCTGTATCACCTCGTCGGGCAGACCAATCTTTCGGGCAATCTCTATGGCAAATGATGAGCCTGGCTGGCCTATTTGTAACTGGAATAGCGCACGCATTTCGTTGCGGTCATAGAGCATGGCTCCGTTTACCACACCATTGTTGCGGTCGGCAAAATGTTTCAGGTTCTGATAGTGGGTGGTGATCACTCCCCAGGCGTTTCTTTTGCAAAACTGCATGAGCACACTTTCGGCAATGGCACCTCCAATGAGAGGTTCGGTTCCTGTGCCGAACTCATCGATTAATATCAGCGTGTTCTCATCAGCAGTCTTCATCATGTTTTTCATATTGAGCAAATGACTTGAGTAAGTGCTCAAATCGTTTTCCAGACTTTGTTCATCACCAATATCTATGAGTATGTTTTCAAATACGCCAGTTGTACTGCGTTCGCTTATAGGAACCGACAAGCCGCATTGTAGCATATACTGCAGTAGTCCAGTGGTTTTCAGACATACTGACTTTCCTCCAGCGTTAGGACCGGAGATAATCAGTATACGTTTCTCTTTTGTCAACATGATGTCGAGCGGTACTACGTTTTTGCCTTGCTTTTCCAATGACAGTTGCAATAACGGGTGAACAGCATGAACCCAGTCGATATGCGGATATGGCTTTACCACAGGCTCCTGGCCCTTGATGAACCCTGCAAGTTCGGCCTTGGCATGAATAAAATCGATTTTAGCAAGGAAGACATATGAATTGATAATGTCCCAGATATGTGGTCTTACCTCTTTGGCGAATTCTGTCAGAATCCGAATGATTTCCCTCCGTTCTTCGGCCTCGAGTTCACGAATGCGGTTGTTGGCCTCCACTACTTCTGTCGGCTCAATGAACACAGTTTTTCCGCTTGCCGATTCATCGTGCACAATGCCCTTTATCTTGCGTTTTAGAGCTGGAGCAACAGGAATTACCAATCGTCCGTCGCGCATGGCTGGAGTAACGTCCTTCTCCACCAATCCTTCGCTTTGGGCTGCCCTAAGAATATTGTATAATGTTCTGGAAATTCCGCTTTCAGTCTTAGCCAGTTCATGGCGGATGTTGCCTAATTCAGGCGACGCTGAATCTTTTATTTTACCGAATTTGTCAAGAATCTGGTCGATGCGCTTTATCAAGTTGGGAAAGGTGACCACCTCTTCTGTCAATGTGCAGAGAGTGGGGTAGAGAGGTGCCACAGATTCTCTCCTCAGATACTCCACCATTTTATGGATTGTCTCCAGCGAACGCCTCAGGTCGAACAGTTCGTTTTCCTCCATGTGAGTGCCTTCCAAGCGAAGGCGGGCTACCGATTCCCTTACATCGAAGAAGTATTGCATGGGGAAGTCGTCCGTCTCTTCCTGTAGCTTTCTGAACTCTCTAGTCTGCTGCAGCCATTGATTGACGAGCGTTGCATCGTGCGAGAAGTTTATTTCCGACACTTGCTCCTTGCCCAAACTACTCATACATCGTTCGGAAAGCAGCCGTCGTATCTCGTCGAATCCAATTTTCTGTTCAAAATTCTTAGGGTAAATCATATTGCTGGCAAAGTTACGAAAAATCAGTAGAAATGCCAAATGCAATTGAACTTTTCGAGTGATGACATTGATAGGTGTGATGTCAGATGAAACATACTACTGACACGTATGCATGAATATCCAATAAAAATATCAGTATCCTCTATGGCATGGTGTGTAGTACATTCGTCTTTTTTTGAACGGCATAATTTCTATAAGTCACATACAGTAGCAAATATGAGCTCATGAAATAATGAATCATGAGTTAGGACAAGGAAGAGTATCTCTCTTATATAAAAATAGTATGGCCAAAATGTTAAGAAAACTCCGACTCTCGCCGTATCATCTTGCCACTTTTGCACAGAGGCATCATGCGCCGCATGGTGGAACGTACGGGCTGTACGTCATATAGCAGCATGAAGAGCAGCGTGAGTGTGCCGATGATGCACATCAGGCCGAACATCTCCTTGACAGCCACCTTCAGCACATGACTGTAGTCACCATGGATGCCCCGGCTCAGGGCATCGGCAATCTGACGGCGCAGACCATAACTGTAGAGCCCCGAGCAGAGGCTTTCGGCCACCCCGTTGCGGATGAAGCCCGACACGGTGAGCGCCATGAAGAACGTGGGAAACTCAATGAGGTCTTTCAGATAGATGGTCATCGTAGAGAAGAAGATGCCATAGCCGAAGGTGCGCAGGAAGGTGGGCAGATAAAG
>CACZPU010000043.1 GCA_902783165.1 uncultured Prevotellaceae bacterium | reverse complement strand
GCCATGTTTGAACCTATCATGCCAGCTGCGCCGACGATGGTAAGTTTGTCATTAGTTAAAAATGCCATAGTTGTTTAATTAAATACGATAATTAATATGTTAATAAAATTTCAAGGTCATATGGGTGGAGCCGAGAACAGCATCCGTCCAATCGGCTGCAAAGTTACAAAAAGTAAAGGTAAGAACAAAACAAATTCATTTGTTTTTTCATCCTAGACAAAGCAACCCTGCTCTCTTATGTGCAAAGTTACAAAAAATATAATAGCAAGATCATGATTTAATAAAAATTAATAGAGAATCTATTTCTCGATTGGAGAAATTCCACTAATTTTGAACGCCTTATTAAATGAAAAAAATAATTCGTCCACGACGAAACACCTTATAATCATTAACTTAAACATTTTAGTAACCTTATGAAAAATTCTGTCATCACCTTCCCACTGCCAACCAACGAGCCAGTGAAAAGCTACCTAGAAAATTCTCCAGAGCGCATTGCCCTCGAAAAAGAACTTGAGCGACAAAGCAACACTGTTGTTGAAATACCTATCATCATTGGTGGAAAGGAAATTAGGACAGGCGATATGGGCGAGGTGAGATGTCCCCACAATCACCAGCATGTGCTTGCCAGATACCACCGTGTTGGCGAGAAAGAAGTTGAAATGGCCGTCCAGGCTGCTGTAGAGGCCCATAAGCAATGGTCGAAGACAGACTGGACAGTACGTGCCGGCATTGTCATGAAGATGGCTCACCTGCTTGCCACCAAATATCGGCCCATCATGAATGCAGCCTGCATGCTCGGACAGAGCAAGAACATATATCAGGCAGAAATCGACTCCGCATGCGAAACAATCGACTTCTTCCGCTACAATGTCCATTATGCTTCCAAAATCTACAGTATGCAGCCCAGCAACGCTCCCGGACAAATCAACCACACCGAATATCGTCCATTGGAGGGATTTGTGCTTGCTGTCACACCTTTCAACTTCACCTCGATTGCCTCCAATCTTTGTATGTCGCCTGTACTGATGGGCAACGTGGCTGTATGGAAACCGTCCACCACGGCACTGCTCAGCAACTTCTACCTCATGCAACTCTATCGTGAGGCTGGTCTGCCAGATGGTGTTGTCAATTTCTTGCCGGGCAGCGGAGCGCTCATTGGCAAAGTATGCACCCAGTCAAAATATTTTGCAGGAATTCACTTCACTGGTTCTACAGCAACATTCAAGTCGTTGTGGAAACAAGCATCGGACAATCTTGACAACTACATATCCTATCCACGCCTGGTTGGCGAAACAGGCGGTAAAGACTTTATCTTCGTACATCCGTCAGCTGACACTCAGGCTGTGGCCACAGCTGCTTTCTGCGGCGCCTTTGAATTCCAAGGTCAGAAGTGCTCAGCAGCATCGCGCATGTATGTGCCTAAGAGTCTGTGGCCCGATATTCTCGAAGGCATCAAGAAGTTCTGTGCCAAAGTGAAGATGGGAGATGTTACAGATCCGAACAATTTCATCAACGCAGTCATCGACGAAGAGGCATTCAACCGCATAGAAAACTATATCAACCAAGCACGCAAGGCATCAGACGCAACCATTGTTGTGGGTGGTGAATGCAACAAAAGCAAAGGTTGGTTTGTGCAACCCACCGTTATCGAAACCTCTAATCCGCATTTCCTCACCATGGAAGAAGAGATATTCGGCCCTGTGCTCACCGTCTATCCTTACGACGATGATAAGATTGACGAGACCGTACGTCTGTGCGACGAGACTTCACCATACGGGCTCACCGGTGCTGTGTTCGGACGCGACCGCATGGCTGTGGAGCAAATTGCCGACCGCCTGAGTTATGCTGCTGGCAACTTCTACATCAACGACAAACCAACAGGTGCAGTGGTAGGCATGCAGCCATTCGGCGGAGCACGAGCATCAGGCACAAACGACAAGGCTGGAGGCGAATTCAACCTTCTCCGCTGGATTACTCCGCGCGTTATCAAAGAAACGCTTCTTTCGCCTACCGACCACCGCTATACCTATATGAAATGAAATATTTCCTAACCATCTTGTTCTCGGCTTTGGTGCTTGTCGCTTGCAGACAAGCACCAAAGGATGAGAGCCGCCATGACGAAACCTACGAAATTCCCGTGTGCGTGGTGACCACACCACCAGATTCGCTGAATCTGGACAAATTCTATTCCAAATACACTGACGTAAACGGACTGCCTCTCATCTCGTCATGGAGAGTGCCCGACTCTGTCTTTGTGGCAGCCCATCGCACACTCTATTTCATGACGGCCATGCTTAGTCCCGATATCCTCTCAGCAATGAAGAAAGCCAACGCGCGCATTGCCATCATGGGACGTTATGAGGGAACCACCGACCTGCCAGAACACCATTATCTAATCAACGACACCACACTGAACTGGGACCTTCGTGCTAGAGGTCTGGGAGGAACAATTGAAGAACCACTCACCAGTTGTGCCGAAGAAAACATCCTTGCCTATCAAATAGACAAATATCACGCCGAAGATATTCTTATTCATGAGTTTGCCCATGCCATTCATTGCATCGGCATCATTCAAGTGGACACCACATTCAACAACCGGCTGCAGAAACTGTTCGAGATGGCAAAATCGAGCGGCATCCTCAAAAACACTTATCGCGAGACTAACAAAGAGGAATATTTTGCAGAAGCCGTTCAAGACTGGTTCAATGTAAATGCAGAGATGCCTCACACTGACGGCAAGCACAACTGGTGCAACACCCGCGAAGAATTGGAGCAGTTCGACCCACAACTGTACGCTCTGCTATCCGAATATTTTCCGAAGACGAATCTGCAAATCAGCAAACATCCAAAAGTGAACCAATATGGCAAAAATCAATAAAGAGACTTATTGCAAACGACGCTCATTATTAAAAAACAACTTCGAGTCAGGTCTTTTGTTGTTTTTGGGGAACAATGAAGTGGGCATGAACTATACTGACAATACGTACCGTTTCCGTCAAGACTCCACATTCCTGTATTATTTTGGACTTGACAATCCTGGATTGGCAGCCATTATTGATATTGACAAAGATTGTGAAATGGTGTTCGGCAATGAGTTGACCATCGACGACATTGTTTGGACAGGCACCGTGCCAACCTTAACAGAGCGTTGCCAAGCAGTTGGTATCAACAAGACTCTGCCCATGCAAGGACTAAAGCAATACCTCGACCTGGCACAACAAAAGAAACAACCTATTCATTTCCTGCCACCCTATCGCGGCGATCATAGCATATGGCTATGGGAACTAATTGGCGTGGAGCCTGCCGCCCAAACAGAAAAGGCTTCAGTAGCACTTATCAAAGCCATCGTGAACCAACGCAACCATAAAGACGAGGAGGAAATACGATTGATAGAAGAGGCTGTAGACCTAAGCACCGAAATGCATCTGGCAGCCTATAGCATGGTACGCCCTGGCATCCACGAATCGCAAGTGGCAGCAGTTGTCGAAGAAGTTGCTTGCAGGCATGGTAATACATTGGCGTTCCCCACCATTGCAACCATCAAAGGACAGGTACTCCACAATCATGGATTCATACACAAGTTAAACGATGGCGACATCTTCCTGCTCGATGCTGGAGCCGAAACGCGCTATCACTATGCCGGCGACCTTTCATCGTCAATGCCTGTAAGCGAAAAGTTCACAGAACGTCAGGCTGTTGTTTATGAAATCCAACTACGTAGTTTTTTTGCTGCGGTCAACAACCTGAAAATCGGTGTTCCGTTTCGCAATGCCCATATTGCCGCTGCCACAGAAATAGCAAGGGGAATGAAAGAATTGGGCTTAATGAAAGGAGACCCTGCAGAAGCCGCCGAATGTGGTGCCTACGCTCTTTTCTTCCCCTGTGGGTTAGGCCATATGATGGGACTCGATGTTCACGACATGGAAAACCTGGGCGAACAGTATGTTGGATATGCCGACGGCCAAAGCAAAAGCAAACAGTTTGGTTTCAAATCTCTCCGTTTGGCACGTCCTTTGGAAAAAGGGTTTGTATTTACCATAGAACCAGGTATCTACTTTATACCTGAACTTATGGACAAGTGGGAAGCCGAGCATCAGTTCACCGATTTTATCTGTTACGACCGTCTACGGTCATGGCGTGATTTCACTGGTCTCCGCAACGAGATGGATTATGTGATGACCGACACCGGGGCCCGCCTGCTCGGCAACATCAGTAAGCCAATGACTATCGATGAAGTATATGCGGCCAAGAATTCACCATCTACAATTCATTTCTAAGTTAACAACATGAACTATTGTATAAGCCATCCGGAGAATATGAATGGCATGAACGAGCGCATACGCCGGCTAAGACAACAAAGCTCTGAGACACCCACCACGCTGTCCATAGAGCGGGCATTGATCGAGACTGCTTTCTATAAGGACAATTATGGCACGATGCCCACCCCCATCCTTCGCGCAAAGAACTTCTATGAAATATGCAAGAAGAAAACCATTTATATTGGTGAAGACGAACTCATTGTTGGTGAACGGGGTCCAAAACCAAAAGCCGTTCCCACATTCCCGGAATTAACATGCCATTCTGTAGAAGACCTTCATACACTGAACGAACGCAAACTACAACGCTACACCATATCACAAGAAGATATTGACATTTATGAGCGGGAGGTCATACCTTACTGGAAAGGCAAAACGCAGAGGGAGCGTATCTTCAGTCATGTGTCAAAAGAATGGGAGGAAGCCTACCACGCCGGGGTATTTACCGAATTCATGGAGCAACGCGCAGCGGGACATACAGCCATGGACGGGAAGATGTACCACGAAGGACTGCTTGACACTAAAGCCCGTATTGCAAACAAAATAGCCCAAATTGATTTTATTTTCGACCCTGAAGCCACTGATAAGCGACAGGAACTTGAGGCCATGCTTATTTCTTGCGATGCTGCCATCCTTCTGGCAGAAAGACATGCCGAGCTGGCTGAGAAGATGGCTTCCGAGGAAACAAATACCCAGCGCAAAAAAGAGTTGATGAAGATTGCCGAGGTGTGTCGTTGGGTTCCTGCTCACGCACCGCGCAACCTGTGGGAAGCTATTCAGATGTATTGGTTTGTTCATTTGGGTACAGTAACGGAACTCAACGGATGGGACTCCATGAACCCTGGACACATCGACCAACATCTTTACCCTTTCTATCAGCAAGGCATAAAAGATGGTACGCTCACCTACGAAAAGGCAAAAGAACTCATTTCCTGTCTTTGGATTAAATTCAACAACCAGCCCGCACCCCCAAAGGTGGGAGTAACGGCATTGGAATCTGGAACATATAACGACTTCACCAATATTAATATAGGTGGAATCGACCGGAACGGGAACAATGCTGTGAACGATTTGTCGTATATCATTCTTGAAATACAAGAGGAATTGCACCAACTTCAGCCCGGCCTTAGCATCCATATATCAGAAAAGACACCTGATGATTTCTTATTGGCCGGCATCAAGGTTATCCGACAGGGGCATGGCTACCCGTCAGTTTTCAATCCAGACATCTATGTAAAAGAACTTGTCAGACAAGGCAAGACGATTGAAGATGCACGCGAAGGTGGTTGTTCTGGCTGTATCGAGGTGGGAGCATTCGGAAAGGAAGCCTATCTGCTTACCGGTTATCTCAACACTCCGAAAATTCTCGAAATCACTCTGCATAACGGCATTGACCCTGAAACAGGCAAGAAACTTGGATTGGAAACAGGCAATCCTCACGACTTCAAGAACTTCGACCAGCTTTATGAGGCATGGCGTAAACAAATGGTTTACTTCGTCAATCTCAAACTTGCCGTAAACAACTATATTGAGCGCATGTTCTCCCTTTATGCGCCTGCCACATTCCTAAGCCTTTTCATAGACGACTGCATAGAGAATGGAAAGGATTATTATAGTGGTGGAGCCCGCTACAACACCACCTATATACAATGTACAGGATTAGGAACAATCACCGACTGTTTTACCACTCTGAAAAAACATGTGTTTGAGGACGGGCGATTCACTATGGACGAAATACTACAGGCCATCGACTCTAATTTCGAAGGATGCGAAAAGACTCGTCTTTATATCCGAAACCACACTCCATTTTTTGGAAATGACGATGATGAGGCTGATAAAATAGCTGTCAGAGTCTATGACGATTTGGTAAAAGCAATCGAGGGAAAGCCAAACACACGTGGCGGAAAAACTTGCCTGAACATGCTCAGCACCACTTGCCACAACTACTTTGGTTCAGTATGTGGAGCCACACCCAATGGACGCTTCGCGCATTTTGCCATCAGCGACGGCACTTCGCCTTCCCACGGTAGCGATACACATGGACCTACTGCTGTTATCAAGTCGCTTGGCAAACTCGACCAAACCAAGAGTGGAGGAACCTTGTTGAACATCCGTTTTGTACCTCAGTTGTTGAAGCGTGAGGAGGACCAGAGAAAACTGGCAGCCCTCATACGTACCTATTTCAAGTTTGGCGGCCATCACGTACAATTCAACATTGTCGACACAAAAACGCTTCACGATGCCCAGCAACATCCAGACGATTATCGCGACCTTCTGGTAAGAGTGGCTGGCTATTCTGACTATTTCAATGACATGACAGAACAACTACAAAACGAAATCATTTCACGAACAGAGAATGGACAATACTGAGGATTCATTGTCGTCGGCCTGCATCTTCGACATCAAGCGTTATGCCATCAACGACGGACCAGGCATCCGGACTACCATCTTTATGAAAGGTTGCCCGCTGCGATGCGTATGGTGCCACAATCCAGAGAGTTGGTCGCCTCATCCTCAGATACTCTACAAAAAAAACAAGTGCATCGGCTGCCAGACATGTGTGGACATCTGCCCAGAGAAAGCTGTCATCCTCTCTTCTGTCGGCGTCAGCATCAGCAACGACTGCTCCTTGTGTGGACGCTGCACAGCCGAATGTCCCTCAATGGCATTGGAAATGTGTGGACACAGATGGACAATGAATAGCCTGATGGACGAAATAGAAAAGGAGCGCACCATAATGGAGGACAGCGGCGGTGGTGTGACACTCTGTGGTGGAGAGCCTTTCATGCACCCCCAATACACATTACAAATACTTCAAGAGTTAGGCAGACGTGGGTTCCATCGTGCCGTAGACACTTCGCTTTATGCCGACAAAGATATCGTCTCACGGGTAGCAAGCCAATGCGAGCTTCTGCTCATAGACCTCAAACTAATGGAATCACGAAAACACCAGCTATATACAGGCGTACCCAATAAACTCATTCTGGATAACATCAGACTTGTAGCAGAGCAAGGAAATAACTTCGCCATCAGGATACCTCTTATCGAAGGCGTCAATAGCGATGACGACAACATACGTCAGTCTGCTGAGTTTCTCCACTCCTTGAAGCCACACAATCCGAACCTCACCGTACATCTCCTTCCCTATCATGATGTGGGAAAGGACAAGCATATCCGGATGGGAAGCCAATATAACCCCAGCCATTTCCCCATGGCAACTCCTTCCGAGCAAGCCATCAACCGATGTGCCAGGCTTTTGGAAAGCAAAGGGCTGCATGTCGTAGTGGGTGGATAGAACATGATTATCAACTTAAAAAACCTAAAGAAAAATGAATACTATCAACAGACGACTGGAAGACTTGCGCCAAGTGATGCGCACTGAAAAACTCGATGCCTTCATCTTCCCCAGCACCGACCCTCATCAGGGAGAATATGTGCCAGACCACTGGAAAGGGCGCGAATGGATTTCTGGATTCAATGGTTCGGCGGGCACTGCCGTTGTGACCATGAACGAGGCTGCTTTGTGGACCGACTCACGCTATTTCATTGCCGCAAACGAACAACTGAAGGGCACAGAATTCGTGCTCATGAAAGAACGCATCTCTGGTACTCCCACCATCAGCCAATGGCTGGGACGTATGCTGCAAAACGTCAAATCGCCACAGGTGGGCATCGATGGAACCGTCTGCTCAGCAACAGCAGTCATACAATTGGTAACAGAACTCCGACATGAAGGGGGAATCACCCTGCGTACCAATTTCGACCCACTTAAACTCATATGGAACGACCGCCCCTCTCTTCCCCTGTCACCTGTTTATGTGCAGCCATTGCAATATGCAGGTGAATCCGCGCAAAGCAAACTGCACCGAATTCGCAAAGCGCTTCGCCAGCAGCACGCAGACGGTATGCTGATGTGTGCCCTCGACGACATTGCATGGACGCTTAACCTACGTGGCGACGACGTGCACTGCAACCCCGTGTTCGTCAGCTATCTGCTCATTTCGTCGCAAAAGGCAACCCTTTTTGTCAATCCTGACAAACTTACCGACGAAGTGAAGGGATACCTGCACAACGAAGGTGTGGAAACCGACGACTACAACAACATTGTCAAGGGCTTGAAAAGCTATCCCGACTACAACATACTGCTCGACGAAAACGAGACCAACTACACTCTGGCCAAGGCAGTGGAGTGTGAGAAAGTGATGGGCGAGTCGCCTGTCAAACGCATGAAAACCGTAAAAAACGAAGCCGAGATAGCGGGTTTTAGACAGGCGATGCTGAAAGACGGCATCGCCATGGTGAAATTCTTGCGATGGCTGCAACCTGCCGTAGAGGCTGGCGGCCTTACCGAAATGGGCGTCGACAGGAAACTCACATCCCTTCGTGCCGAGCAACCGCTCTTCCACGGCATCTCCTTTGACACCATCTCAGGCTATCAATCGCATGGCGCCATCGTACACTACGAAGCTACCCCGGCAACCGACAGCCCATTGCGCCCAGAAGGCTTGCTGCTGCTCGACAGTGGCGCTCAATATGTTGACGGAACTACCGACATCACCCGTACCATAGCCCTAGGGGAGCTCTCCGATGAGCAGCGACATATATACACCCTCGTACTAAAAGGCCATCTGCAACTGCAGAACGCAATATTCCCATCACATGCCAGCGGTACCCAGATAGATGCACTTGCAAGGAAAGATATGTGGCGCGAGGGCTACAACTACCTTCATGGTACAGGCCACGGCGTGGGCTCCTTCCTGAACGTCCATGAAGGACCTCACCAGATACGTATGGAATACAAGCCCGCACCCCTACTCCCAGGCATGACCGTCACCGACGAGCCAGGCATCTATATAGAAGGGCGCTTCGGTGTGCGCATAGAGAATGTGTTGCTCATCAAGCCCTACGCCACCACCCCCTTTGGCCAGTTCCTGCAGTTCGAGCCACTCACGCTATGCCCCATCGACACAAAACCAATAGTCATGGAGATGATGACCAACGACGAATTGCAGTGGCTCAACCAATATCACCAAATGGTATTCGATTGCCTTGCGCCCCATCTCGACGAGCAACATCGAGAGTGGCTGCGCTCAGCAACCAAACCCCTAAACAAACCATAACGCTATCCACCGCAAGACTCCCCCCCATCAGAGCTATCCATCAGTCGACGGAAGATGGGGTTGGCTGAAAGGATTGTCGGGTTGCCCGTGATGATGAGTTGCTTGCGCGCACGAGTGAGAGCCACATTCAGTTTCCGGTCTATCACTCGCTGATTGCCGTCTGCATCTGTTTCCACGAAACAACTTGCCGTAAGAAACTCCATCTGGTAAGAATGCTGGACGGTGAACGAATAGATAATCACATCGCGCTGACTACCCTGATAGCGTTCCACAGTGTCGATGCTAATACCACCGAGCTGCTGACGACATGCATCCCGCTCCTTTTCAGGCAACCGCTCCACGAGTACGGCCAACTCCTGTCGCACCACAGCAATCTGATTCCTGTATGGAACAATGACACCAACGGTTGTATTCGGATTGAACCGCTCACCATACGAGTGCCACACGTCCATTACCTGTCGGGCTACAATTTGTGCCTCATCGTCGTTCACCTGATCCGACTGCCCCGGCCTCAAGCAGAACTTCGAAGGAATGAACACCACCAGCGGATGGTCGGGCACCTCCAGTTGATGAGGAAGCGGAACAGGGGTCAACTGCTCCTGTGGATAAAACATCATCGTGGGGAATTTGGCAATGGAGGGGTGCATGCGTCCTTGTTTGTGTAGAATGCCCACAAATGGATTTGACAATGATTCTGGAAACTGTTGTGCTGCCATAGCCGTAAGGTTTGCCAACAGTCGTTCAAAAAGCGAACGGCGACAGTCTGTAACCGCTATAGCCCTCAGCAAATCGTTCTCCACTCTGCTGTCCTCCGTACTTTGCTGCACCACAGCAGGCAACTGTTTATGGTCACCAATGAGAATGAATTTCCCCACCAACGACAGCAGTCCCACTATGCTTGGCTCGAGAATCTGACTAGCTTCATCGACAATGGTCAAGGAAAAACGCTTCAATGCAAACAAGTGGCGATAACCAGCTATGGTTGTGGTTGTACCTACAATGACAGGTGCCGTTCTAAGTATTTCCTTCATTCTGTCCAGGCGTTGTGCCTTGTCTACTACAGCAGAAAGCAGATATTTTCTAAATCTGACATCACAACGTTGCTCGCTGCCAATACGAATAAACGGTATCCTCGCATCGACAAGCATAGTGCATATTTCGTCTACTGCCCGATTGGTATACGACATGAGCAGCAAGGATGGCAACATATTTGTCGCTTCGCTTTTCTGGCCAGAATTCGGGCAAGCCAATTCTTCCTCCACAAGGAAACGAAGCGCCATACTGGTTTTTCCTGTCCCTGGCGGCCCAATTAACAAATAATAGTCCTTTGCCTGTTTAGCATATGTCAGCACCTCATCGTAATCCGGATGATATGAGTGTGAAAGTGTCACAGTTTCGTCTCGTTGTGGCCAACGTCGGGTGAGCAACAAGTCACGGCGTTCCTGAGGAGACGTGATGAAAGTAAACAACGACCTGATGCCCAAAGTGGTTGTATCTGCCGGTGCATGCTCTATGGCATAATAGCAAGGTGCCGACATAGATTCATCTCTTGATACGGGAACAAAAATATCCTTATTCTGTTGACCATCCGATAAAACGACAACCAAACAAGTTACACCCACCTCTTGCAATATTCCTTTGTAGAGAATACTGTTGCGTACATCGGGTTGGTTTTCATAATGATACAGATAGACTATATCACCAGGACGGAAATTGGGAAGGAAGGTATCTCCTTGTTGAGGAATGTTAAGCGTTATCTTGTCAAAGCCTCCCATAGAGCTAGTTTTCTCTCGCTTTTCGACGGTGAGCTCCACAAAAATGTTGCCCGTCTCAATCTTCTGGCTCAACGGCATATTCCACAAATCGGAACTGCAATTGCCTATACCCTCAAAAAGTCCGAGTCTGCCAACCCGCTGCTCACGATATAAAAATGTCATCATTGTACAGAAATAAGCCCGTTCCAATGGCGACAGGCTGCGCAAAGGCTGACAGATGCTTTGCAACTCGGGCAATTTCCACTCGACATAAAAGCGGTCATTGCGTCCTCTCACATTCAACACCTCTGGCTGAAGCATATCGATGATGCTTTCAAAACCATATTTCGCGATATGCAATTCCCACGCAACAATAAGGTTGCGAAGACTGACCGCCTCTCTGAACAGTCGCTGTAAATAGTTAACAACAACCAAGCCCTTGTCGGCAGAATAGCGCGAATAGAGAAGTCGCAAATTGATTTGGTCAAATGCAAGGTTGAAATTATAATGTAGCGTACCATAGTAAAGCAGCAACTGAACATAGTTTGGCTCCAGCATCATGCTTCCGTGCTCACCAGGAAACCCTCTTTCTATATTCCAGTTCTTGCCTGACTTCTGTTCCACCAACAAGCGGAAGTCTGTTGTCATCAAGTCCACTCGCCCTTGAATGCCCAGACGTTCGCATACAAACGAGGGCTCGAGTATTGCTTTCTCACGCTGGAACTCATTGAAAAGCAGCTCCACCGCCTGATGAATATTGTCCGATTGCAGTTTTGCGTCTTTCAAGAACTGTTCTGGATTGAAATCCACACAAGTGCAATAAGCCGCTGCGCTCTGTCTGAAACTGCTGCGGATCACATCGTTCAGCGAAGCCGGCTCGCCCTGATTTTCATGAATGGCACAGTCGAGTATATCACCAGAGAGATTTCCCAACAAAATGGGTTGTGTGCACTTACTGGCCACCATCCTTGACAATGTGTAGTTCAGCGGATGATGTCCGTACGATTCAAAACAAGCAGCAATGGAACTGATATCTATCAAGAAGTCTGGCTCCACCACAATCATTCTGGGCAAAATGTAGTCATCCTGTATGCTGCAGTCCAACAGGTTCAATTGCATGCCCTCGCGCAATACATCTTTCAGATACTGTAAATGTTCGGCGCTGTAGTCTGCCTGCAAACATTTCTCTTCATGTTCCTGGTCGGCAACTACATCTATCACGCGGTCGTCCCATTTCTGCACCACACATCTCAAATAGGGGAGAGTCGCGGCTTGTCGCTTTTCATGGGGAACGTTTTTGTATGCCATGAGATGAACCAGCGATGACGGCACTGGCACCTGGAAAACAGAAGCGATGAAGACGCACAAGGCTCTGGCATCCACCATCAGTTGCTGGTGGGACAGCGCCATTTGGCGGTTGCTGTGCCATCGCAGTGTTTGCACTGCAACCCTGTCGGCCACAGCCACCCTTTGCTTTCTGCACAGATAGTCTACCTGTGCAAACAGGTTGCCATAGGCCTGGGCTGTGCCGCGTATTCCCTCATGACAGGTAAGTACCAGCGTGCGATGCAGTGCAAAGAGCGCATCCGAAGCATCGCCCATCTCATCCATGTTCCTTACCAGCTCAACCACTTCGCCCACCTGGGCGAACAGTTCGTCTGCCGTCACCCTGTAACCAGTTTCCTCAGCATCTCCCATGCTATTGTCCTCCCAAGCGGTCGAAATAAGTCAGTATTTCCTCCCAAGTCTTAAAAGTGTCCGAACCAAGTACCACGCGCGTTCCCACGAAAAGGTTCGAGCCGTTGGCCGACGATGTGTCTATCAGGTAATCGCCATAGAGCAGGTCTTTGCGGTTGGTGAAAATGAGGTGTCGATATGCCGGCACATTCACCACCTCCTTTACCCATTGCTGTACGCTTACCACCTCCTCTGCAGCATAGTCGGGCGCTGGCGCCACTACATACACATTGTATCTTTCCAACAGCATGCCGTAAGTCTTCATGGCCGAAGAACGCTGTCTGCCCAACCTGTCGCGCAGAGCGTCTATCGCGACATACACCACTGGCCTTTCACGCTTTTCCTGTCTGTCATCAATCCATCTCACAACAGGCAGCACACTGTGTACGAAGATCTTGTCGTTGGTGCGATGGCCGCCATGAAAAGAAATGCCCTGCGTGTAGTGCTGCATGAAGATGTCGTAAGTGTCCACCAATTCATCCTCATCACCGAACAACGCCCACACCCGTTCTCGTTCCATCGCCTTCTCCTCATCGGTCACAAGCGGCGAGTGGAGCCACTGGAAACACCGTTCCTGCATGTCGCGGTATTCCCTTACCATGGTCTTTGTCACCATAAACTGCTGTATGCCATCCTTCCGAGGATTTTGGAACACCTGTTTCCCGGTCAGCCCATGAGCGCCCATGGTGTCGGCAATTTGAAAAGCCGGGTTGATTAACACACGGTCGAAGCCATGCAACATCTCTGCATACATCCCACCCATCGATGTGCCGACGATCAGGTCGGGTTGTTCACGCCCAGCCATCTTCTCGAGCATGTCGAGCGCCTCTGCTGGATGTAATGGGATATCCTCTGCCACTACCGTGGCATTGGGAAGCATCTGCCTGATGAGCGTCACGGTACCCGTCTGTGCCGACGAGCCAAAGCCGTGTACATACATTATTTTCTTCCCTCTCATCACGTCGGGAAACTGTTTAATACCATCCATCTGCGTCATTTGTTTTTTATAGTTTCTTTCTTCACGTGCCTTTTGTCTGCATCGAACTCCAGCCGGTACACACTGCCATCGGTGTCTTCTGCTTCCACATGCACCACACCGTTCTCGCTCTTCACACGCAATTTTGAAGCCAATTGCTCGGTTAACGCCCGTGAAACGTCAGTATAATACACCACTGCTGCCGCCTTTTCTGTCGATGAGAGTACGGCTGTGTTGATGGAACTGACTGTCTGTAGAGCACCAAGCGAAACATCCTTACCTCCCACTATCCCAATAAAATCATCCACATTCACCCATCCGTCGCCATAGCGTACATCACGATGACCTCCTGAAATCGGGTCGAAAGACAATGCCATATAGACAGGACAGCCAGAGACAATCACCGCATTGCCTGGTGTTGACCACACACAGAAAGGTTCATGCCCGCCTGCAAAAGCAATCCACTCATTGTCTTTTGTGATAATGAAAGGTCGCTCCACCATTTTCTTAGGTTCTCCAATAAGGTTTCCGCCGAATCCTTTTTTGTATGGAATCATAATTTTAGCGTTTTCCACTGAATTGGGTACAATGATGCCTGTACAGTTGTCCAGACCCTTGCTCCAAGAAAAACAAGTGAAACGTTCTTTCGACATACCTCTCACGACATGCTGGGAAGGAAACTCCTTGGCCATAAGATGACGTTCCACGAAGTCTTCCCACGTAGAAGCAGTGACACTGGCAGGAAACAAGTCGTGCAACAGACAAGTCATCATCACGCGATGGGCAGTCACCCCCATTCTCCGAGGACCTATGTCTGCATTCAACATATACGCCCCGTCATTAGTTGTGGCTTGTCGAGCCAGCAACTGGTCAAGACAACGTTTCTCAAGCATCAGTGCATCAGCATTCTGCCTTAGAGTTGACATGGCGGCAAAGGCCGGCAGTTGGTCAAAGAGAAACATGCTCCAGTCATTTCCGTTGGGCATTGCCAATTCTCCATCGGGCAAGGCTAATGGCGCAAGCACCTCCTCCCACACTTCATCCCAATGCCATGTAAGTGTCTCGGGAACAGACTGCGACAATGAAGAATGGCTTCTCAGCAACCGATATGCAACGATACTTTCAGCCTGTTCCTGCATCACTACGTTCTGGTAGCTTGTATGGAAATAGGCATGGTTCTGAAGCGTAAAATCGTCATAAAGATTTTGACCTTCATACCATTCTTTCGCCATACGTCCCTCCACCAGTGTTGTATCGTTGGCATCGGCAGCCACCGTGTAGCAATTGAAACCATAACGATTCATGGCTTCATACCATCGCGAATGGTTCGGATGACTGGGAATCATGGCGCAGGCACAAGCTAATACATTTGCCTCCCACCCATTTTCTTCCGCTTTTGTATCGCCCTCGTAGCCAGTGGGAACGACTCTTGTGAGTTGGAAATCGGCCTCCGACACAAGCAGGTTGCAGATATATTTCATTTCGCTGGCAAGTTCGTCCTTGAGCAGTCCGCCTGCCATGGCCACACTCATTGCCCAAAGCGAACTTTCCCATTGATGTCGTTTCTCGCAGAAAGAATCGTCTAAAGGCGAAGACCCCCAATAGCGTCCATCTGTGCATGTCATCAATCGGTTGCTGCGATGTGTGCTGTAGGCATAACGCAAGGCACGCTTGGACATGTCGCGCAACGAGGCGACTGCCATGTTCTCTGGTAAGACCGACGAGGATTCGATGTCAACTTTTTTCAGTTGGGTGTAGACAAAAGCCATCACCATGGCCATATCGGCATTCGTACGCACACCGTCTTCATTGCTCTCGCCTGGGTTCCACGCCTTGAAATAGCCAACGGAGTCGCCGAGACTGTTTACTCCAGCATCAACATAAATGCTTTTGGCATACTGCATGAAGCGGCACAGCGATAGAAAGCAACGCTCACGGATGCTGCCGTTGTCGTCCTTAGCAGCCATGGTTGCCACAGCCATGAGACAAGCAACTATCAAACATTTCCTCTTCATGTTCACTTTTGTTTATTATTATGTTGGGCAATAATAATTATTTGGAATTCTTTCTTTTGGCCAACTGACGTTTGCTCCATTTCTCAAGCCGACGATATTCTTTTTTGTTCAGTGTCAAGAACGAACCATGTTGTGGTGCATCAACGCCCAAGATGTCCTCAGGTTCGTGGAAATTACGAAGGTATTGGTCGGCCTTGCAGATGCGATAGCGACGGGGCTTTGATGAATACTCCACATAAGCCACTCTCCAAGTGGAGTCGCCTATAAGCTGGAAAGCCGATGGTCCTTCACATTTCTTGTTTCCCTCAAAATCGACATAATCGTCTTCCGCCGGTTCTGGATAAGGTCCTGTGAGCCGTTCAGCTGAGGTGGTGAAGATGCCAGGCTTGCCTCCTTCTTTCTTGATAAGCAGATGGTATTTGCCGTCACTTGCAAGATAATTGATGTCTGTATCTATGGTGGCATACCCCCAATCTATGAGTAACTGTGGTTTGGTGAGTTGGGTGAACGAGCGGTCGGCATAGGAATAGAATATACGGTCGTAGGTGTCTTCCTCTGCGTTGAGTAGCGAATAGTAGACGAAATAGCCTCCTTTGGTGCCGTCGGGCCACTCGTGATTGGCATCCCAGATCATTTGCGGTGCCCACACTCTGACTATTTTCGAATAGTCGTTGTAGACATCGGGTGACTCTGGGTCGGAGAATGTTCGCGGTCCGTTGCGGAAATCGAACGTCACAGAAGTCCAGTGTATGAGGTCGTTGCTCTTCAGCAGGTCGATGCCGTAGTTGTACCACTGCTTGCTACGCTTGACACACATATCGGTAGTGACCATCACAAAACTCTTGCCATCAGCAGCTCGGGCAATAAATGCATCACGGGCACCCCCTTCGATGCGGCTCAAGGCCCGCGTGTTGTAAACCTCCTCGCCTTCGAGCAAATCGTGGTAGTGCACACCATCGCGGCTCAGCGCGTAGGCTGTCCATTCGCCTTTGTCGCTCATATGGCAATAGAGGTAGCCGTATGGTCGTTCAACGGTTTGTGCCGACAGCTGGCAAGCAAACGCCAGCGTGGCAAAGAACAATGATATCAGTTGTTTCATATTTTGTTCAAAATTTGAGAGTGCACGAAATTCTCTCACGCGATGTGCAACGCTCAGTATACATACACCCGACAATGGCTGATGCTCTCGGGAGCGCCCTCTTCGGCTCGCGGAAGATACTCAAAACCGCTCAGCGTTTGTTCTTCGCCCAAGTCGATGACCAACAGGTGTGGAAGTGGTGTTCCCTTCACTGTACGCCAATAGGTGCTCTCCTGAAGGTCGAATGCCTTGTCTGCCGTGTTGTTGCCACGTACGGTCTCTTCACTGTCAGCATATTTCACCGTCCACGGTTCACGACTGATGCGCTTGCCATGGGCGTCGAGCAGATAAATCTCTGCTAAGGCGATGCGGTCTTTGCCATCGTGTCCGGCCAATGCCTGCAAAGCGAAATGGCGACCGCTGGCTTGCTTCGTGAAGTAGATGCGCTGCCAACCGTTTCCTGTTGCGAACTTTGTCTCTTGAAGCGGCACAAGCAATTCAAGATTGGGCTTATCTGCAAGGTCGTTGTGCAGGCGAGGTTTCTCCAAGCGGAGTTGGTCCAGTTGCGGTTGGTCTTGACAAAAAGCTGTTGGCTCGCCCTTGGGACCTACCACGTCGAGTACCAGCACCTCGTTGCTCCCCCGCCGCAGCCAGCAACCAGGCACGTAGAGAGTCTGTTGCGGACCTATGTTCCAATACCGGCCTATAGCATGGCCGTTCACCCATACTTGTCCCTTGCCGAACGATTCCATGTTGAGGAAGGTGTCGCCAACTTTCTTCAAGACGAAGCGACCCATGAAGTAGCCACCATTAGACTGGATGACCGCTGGTTCGGACGACAGCACTGGCCTCTCGTCAATGGCTTTTCTGATGGCAGCATAGTCATCGGCAATGGCACGGATCTTCCAGTCTTTTAAATTCCATGTCACTTCATGGTTGTCTGTCTCCGCCTGTAAAGTCACCGCCTTGGTGATACCCTTGCGGTCGTTGATGGCACGTCCGAAGTTAATGCGTCCCATGGCCTCCACCAGAATAGTGAGCACGCTTCCCTTCTTCACAGGAGGTATCATCATTTTGCGTTCATGCTTTGCACGGTCGATCGTGCCCACGTAGTTGCCGTCAATGAATATCTGGGCAAAATCGTGGCACTCGTCGAGCGTGAGCACACTCTCTACATCCACCTCGGGCAGCGTAGTGGTGTATTCTATCATGCCCCATCCAGTGTCCAAATCTTCCATGGTAAGCAGTTCGCGGCTCTCTCGGGTGGCAGTCACCAAATGATTGATGTCCATGACACGACTCATCTTGAATGCAGGGACACTAATGATGGGTGTGGGCGACTTGGGAACAGCCGGCAATTTTTCTTTGCTGTACCTCTGCAGCACCTCGCGCAGGCGCCAATATTTCTTTGTGGGCTGGCCATATTCATTGATAGGAGCATCATAGTCGTAGGATGTGACATCCGGTGCAAAGCCCGGACTATTGGCACCAGCCCAATGGCCAAACGAGGTTCCCCCATGTGTCATATAGAGCGAGAAAGAGATTCCCTGCGAAAGCATCTCGTCGATGCCGGCCACCATGTCGTCGGCGGGACGGGATTCGTGGCGCGCCCCCCACTTGTCAAACCATCCGCTCCAGAACTCCGAGCACATAAGCGGAGCTTCAGGGCGCATCTCCTTGAGTTTCTGGAACTGCTCCGCGATATTGGCGCCGGTTCCAAAATTCATGGTCCACACCAAGTCTTCAAGTCCATTCTTCCAGAAATTGCTAGACCAGTCGCATTGAAAGAGTACCATGTCGTCGCCCCACGCCTTGCGGATAATGTCGCGCATGGATGCCATATACTGTTTGTCTTCACCATACGAGCCATATTCGTTTTCCACCTGCACCATGATAATAGGACCACCCTGTTGGATGGCAAGGGGCGACAACTGCTCGGCCAGTCGTTGCTCAAATCTTGCAGCACAAGACATAAAATAGAGGTCTGGCTCGCGCAGACGAATGTCTTTCTTCTTCAACAGCCACCAAGGCAGTCCGCCCATCTCCCATTCGGCACAAGCGTAGGGCCCAGGACGGACGATGACATACATGCCATGCTTCTGTGCCAGACGGCAAAACTCAGCCACATCGTTGTTTCCTGTGAAATTGAAAACGCCTTCGCGCTGTTCATGGATATTCCAAAACGCGTATATGCAGAGTGTGTTCATGCCCAAAGCCTTGCACATCTGTATGCGATGCCCCCAATAGGGGCGTGGAATACGGGGATAGTGCACTTCGGCGGCTTTCACCACGAAAGGCTTTCCGTCGAGCAGAAAAGTGTTCTTGCCCACAGTAAAGGAGTGTGCCGACTTGTTCGGCATAGAAACCTTGTCGTTCCGTTTCATGTTGTGGATTGCAGCTGCACTGCATGCTGAACGTTGAATGGTCAGCAGCAACAGGACCGCAAGACAAACTAAAAAATGTTTCATCTTCCAGCAGTTTGATTATGGATGCAAATATAGGCAAATTTCTCGATATTCTTTCTGGCAACACCAAGTTTTTCTTTGATTTCAATTTCAAAGAAGGAGAAGAATGCAATAAAATGTCATCTTTTATGAAAAACTGCCGATATTCTTCTCGTTTTATCTTAATGCCGTAGAAAAATGAGAAGATTGAATGACTTAATCGTGATACAAGGCTTTTTATTTGTTGCTCGTTGCGTTTCAGACCCCATGAAGCACAAGCAGCAACAACATGGCATCTCTTCCCCCCATTTCTTTTCGCAAAAGGCGAATCATGCGGGCTTTCTGCTTCTTCACTCCGCTGGCAGAAAGGTTCAGCTGCTCTGCGACCTCGCGCAAGCGAAGACCATCTTCAATGTGCAGACGGAACAAATGCTGCAATTCGTCGGGGAGGTTCTTCACCGCATTATAGAGCATTTCTAGCGCATCTTGCATCACCAAGGTAGCAGCCAAATCATCGGACTCTAGCTTCTGATTACAGAGGTAAGCATCGTGGCTCGCCGATTTACGCAACAAACTGATGGCATTGTTGTGGACACTGGAATAGACATACGACTTGAGTTGCACCAGATTCTGCATTGTCGCACGGTTCTCGTAAGCCTTGTAGATGGCTTCTTGCACACAATCTTCAGCCAAAAACTGCTCGCGCTCCCCCAGAAAACGCTCGGCATAGGCTATGAGCAGAGCATAACAATGGTCGTAAAAGGGCTTCATACGACCTTGTTGGAAGTCTTCGAATATCTTGTGCTGACTACTCATCTCTCTTGCCGAATAAATAGGAAAATGACAAATTGTGACTGCAAAGATAACAAATAAATACATAAAAGATTCGGTTTTTGTATTTTTTTGAAAAAAATTGGGTTTTGAGGGCACCTTTTCTTTTTTCGCGCGTCCATTATATAAAATATAAAAAGGACAAGAAATAAAAACAAACCATATACAGTTATGGATAAGAAATGCAACAACATACCAGAACTGCTCTGCAAAAAAATGACGGGCACCATCACACAGGAGGAGATGGAGGTGCTGCAGCAATGGGCTGACCAGAACGAGGCAAACAAGCAAGCCTACGAGCAATTCACGGATGTACGTTTCCTTGAAAAGCAGTTGAACACTGCGCTCGAAGTGGACACTCACCAGCCACGTATGGAGATGGAGGAGAGGATAAAGGCTAGCGCACTGCAGAATACCAATAACATACGACCAGCACACACCATCGGTCGGACGCTATTCAAATATGCCGCAGCCATTGCTCTGCTTTTGGTTGGCGGTGCCATGGCATGGTATGCTCACTACACAAAGGTAACGGCACCCGAGATTTCACCCGATGTTAAGCTTGCCATGCAACAGAGTCGCGAAAGCGGAAAAACCGATGCCGTGATAGAGAAACTATCAGCTAGCGAAATGGCGCAACTGAAAGAAGGGATGGCTGTGGACAACGGCACAATGCTGCCATCGGAACCAGCTGTTACGAGCGACGCCAACACGGAAGAGAATGGCCATGGTGCTGCCAAGACAAAGGGGCAGCCTGTGAGCATCACTCCAATGACCATAGAGCAGCTGCTTAGCGCACGACGTGTCACCACACGCCACGATAAAGAGTTCTGGCTCACACTCGACGATGGCACGCTGGTACACATTAATTATAATACGCGACTGATTTACCCTGAGCAGTTCGGGCGCAGCGATCGCAACGTGGTGCTCGACGGAGAAGCATATTTCATGGTGGCAAAAGACAAGAGCCGCCCGTTTGTGGTGCACACACCACAGGGCAGCGTGAAGGTGTATGGCACCGAATTTGTAGTGAACACCCGAGCGGAAGCATCACCCAACACTGCTACCGGCACACAGTCAGAAACCACCTCAGTGATTCTGGTGAAGGGCTCAGTGGGTGTTACTCCGCTTGGCGGCAAGGAGATGATGATGAAACCAGGCGAGCAGGGCATGATGACCAACGGACATTGCTATGCCGAGGCTGTGGATGTGGTGCCCTTCGTGGCATGGAACATCGGAAACTTCGTTTTCGAAGACTGCTCTTTGGAAAAGCTGATGGGCGTTGTGTCTAAATGGTACAACTGCGAAGTAAGGTTTGAAAACGACAGGGCCAAGAGCAAAAAGTTCACTGGAGAACTGGACAGATACAGCAACATAGGCCCCATTCTGGAATCGATAGAACAGGTGACGGGATTCGACATCGGCTTCAGGGGAAATACCATCACTGTGAGATGACGCCCCCCCAACAATGCTGCTGACACTCCATAGGAAAACAAAACTACTACAGACATAGAGAAATCAATCCATTCATTTATTAACAATAAAACCAGAGTTTATGAAAAAAATCCGAAAAGTTCTGATGCTGGTGACAGTGGCTCTTTGGGCTGCCGCTCCTTGGAGTGCCGCCCAAGCACAAAATGCCAGCAGAAAACCAGTGACTGTGGACATGAAATCTGTCTCTGTGAAAGATTTCTTTGCTGAAATCAAGAAACAGACAGGTTTGAGTTTCATGTACGATGCCACATTGGCATCCACCTGGCCAAAGGTGACCATTAAGGCCAGACGCAAACCCGCCGAGGAAGTAATCGACGAAGTGGTGTTGCGACTGGGTTGTGAGTACAAAATCAATGGCGACATTGTGACCATCAGCGGACAGAAGCAAAGTGGAAGTGTTCGCTTGATTCAGGGAAAAGTGAAAGATGCCGACGGTCAGCCGCTCATGGGTGTACCCATATGCATCGGCGAGACACGCGTGTGCACCGTCACCGATGAAGACGGAAACTACTCTTTCTCTATTCCCGTGGAGCGCACAGTGCTGAAATTCAGCTATGTGGGTATGGAAAACCAATACCTTACCATCGATGCCGGCAGGGAAAACATTCGCAGAGAAGTGATTCTGCGTTCTGACACCCAGTTGGACGAAGTGGTGGTAACCGGTATCTTCACACGTAAGAAGGAGAGCTTTACAGGTTCAGCTTCCACCTATACCGCCAAGGAACTGAAAGACATGGGTACCAGCAACGTGCTCCAGAGTCTGAAGACCCTCGATCCGGCATTTGCCATCATCGAGGATACCCAGTTTGGTAGCGACCCGAACCGTCTGCCCAACATGGAGATCCGTGGTAAGTCATCCATGCTCGGTCAACGTGATGAGTTGGCTACCGACCCCAACCAACCTTTGTTCATCCTCGATGGCTTTGAGAGTTCTCTGCAAGCCATCAACGACCTCGATATCAACCGTATCGAGAGTATCACCATTTTGAAGGACGCCGCTTCTACCGCCATCTACGGTTCGAAGGCTGCCAACGGTGTCGTGGTCGTCGAGACTGTGAAGCCGAAGGCAGGACAGTTGCAGGTAAGCTATACCGGTAACTTCAACGTCACCATGCCCGACCTATCTTCTTACGATATGATGAATGCTCCCGAAAAGATTGAGTTTGAGCGTTTGTCAGGCCGCTACGACCCGAGTATCGTGGAGACCGCTAACCAAACACAGACCGCTATCAAACTGACAGAGGCATATTATGCCCGTCTGAATTCTGTCGCACAGGGTGTGAACACCGACTGGCTGGCACAGCCTGTCCGCGTGGGCGTGAACCAAAAGCACTCTATGTATGTGCAGGGTGGTTCAGAAACCTTCATGTTCGGTATCGGCGGTATGTACAATGGTAATACCGGTGTGATGAAGGGTTCCGACCGTGAGGTGTTCAGTGGTAACCTCGACATGATCTACCGCGTGAAGAAATTCCAGTTCAGTAATAAATTCTCTCTGAGCAACGCCAAATACAACAATCCGTTGGTGGGCTTCTCAGAGTATGTGCAGGCCAACCCCTACTATCGTATTTACGATGATGAAGGTATGCTGACACCATGGTTGGAGTACAATGATGATGTGAAGATGGCTAACCCTCTGTATAACGCATCTCTGAACAGCCGCAATCATGGTAACGATCTTACCATCAGCAACCACTTCCAGGCTGAGTGGACGCCCAATGAGATGTGGAAAGCCCGTGCCCGTTTCGGTGTCACCTACGACACAGATGCCTTGGATATCTTCACCTCTCCAGAGAATACCAACCAGATAATGACCAAACAAAACGGTAAACGGGGTGAATATAGTAAGACCAATACCAATGCCCTTTCATACGAGGGAGATGTCAGTTTAACCTTTGCCAAACTGTTTGCTAATGTACACCGTATCAATGCCGTGGTGGGTGGTGACATCTACCACACTAAGACAACAGCAGAAGGTTATACAGCAGAAGGATTCCCTGCCGGTGATTTCACCAAGCCCTCTTTCGCAGCCGGATATTTGGAGGATGGCGTACCTTACTATAGGGATGCCATCAGTCGTGCGGTAAACGGATACCTCAACTTAGGTTATGCCTTCATGGACCGCTATCTGATGGACTTCTCGCTGCGCGAGAATGGTTCAAGCGTCTTCGGTAGCACTGCTAAGTGGAACACAACCTGGTCTGTAGGTTTAGGATGGAACATCCACATGGAGCCGTTTATCCAGAACAATGCCAAATGGATTAACTACTTCAAGCTGCGTGGATCATGGGGTAACCCAGGTAACCAGAGCTTCGACTCGGGTCGTACACTGATTACGTATGCGCTGGCATCAGGAACACTGAACTATTTCGGCATCGGTGCACTGGCAGACCAAATCGGTAACCCGAATTTGAAATGGCAGATTACACAGGATAAGAACGTGGGTCTCGACCTGACCATGTTTGACAACCGCTTGACGTTTACCGTGGATTATTTCCACAAGGTAACCGACCCATTGCTCATTGGTATCACGATGCCATTGTCTTCAGGTACTACGGAGTATTTCTCTAATGCCGGTAAGCAGACTTCACAAGGTTTGACCTTCACAGCACAGTATTATATTCTGAGAAACCTCGACAAGCGTATCATGTGGAGTATCCGTGCTACAGGACGTACGCAGAAGAACAAGATTGACGGTATCGGTAACAAGCTCGATGCCTTCAATAACAGCGGACGTGGTTCAAGCACTACCCGTTACTTCGACGGTGCCGACCCCGATGATATCTGGGTTGTGAAATCAGCAGGTATCGACCCATCTACTGGTAAGGAAATCTTCTATGACTTGAACGGAAACTACACTTATGACTACAATTACGACAATGAGCAGGTGTGCGGAAATATCCGTCCGGATCTGGAAGGTGTACTCGGTACATCATTCACTTACGGAGGACTTACTGCCTCAGTGAACTTCCGTTATCAGTTAGGTGCAGACGTCTTCAATCAGGCTCTGTGGAATAAGGTTGAGAATATCAATTTTTATTTAAACCAAGACCGCCGTGCCCTCTATGAGCGCTGGCACAAGGCCGGTGATATCGTACCGTTTAAGGATGTACGCGACCAGAATCCATCACCTATGACCTCTCGCTTTATCCAGAATGAGAAGACCCTCACCTTGGAGTCTGTACACTTGGAGTATCAGTTCTTCAGCGACAGCTGGATTAAACATCTTGGACTGGGCAGCCTGCGTATCTTCGCCGATGCCCGCGACCTGTTCCGTCTATCTACCATCCGTGCTGAGCGTGGTACCACTTATCCTTACGCACGTACTATTGAGGCAGGTATTTCGCTGAACTTCTAATCATATCATAACTAATAAATGAAAGATAATATGATGACAAAAATATATAAGACAATCAAGTCTATGCGCAGTTTCTGTGTACTCTGTTTGCTCTGTGTACTCAGTGTTTCTTGTGACGACTATCTGGAGGTTACCCCAAGTGACAAGCAGACCGCTGCACAGGTATTTGCCAGCAAAGAAGGATTCTATACTGCAGCCAATGGTATTTACGATGCACTGGCTAGCGATGAGCTATATGGCAAGCAGATGACATGGGAGGCTATGGATCTTATGGCACCAAGCTATGTGACAACCAATAGTACGCAGTACATGAAGTCACTGGCAGCCAACAACTATTCTGATGCTTATGCTGCACCTATCTTGTCAAGCATTTGGAAAAAAGCTTATGAAGTAATCATGAATGCCAACTTGCTTATTGATCAGATTGATCAGCAGCAGGGCAAGCTCACCACTAATGAGGCTAATTGCTTGAAAGGTGAAATGTTGGCCGTACGTGCGTTCCTACATTTGGACATGCTCCGTCTGTTCGGTCCTGTACCACAGCTGGGTCTGGATAAGCCAGCTATCCCCTATAATAACTCGAGTGATGTGTATGTACACGATCTGTTGTCGGTGAAAGATGTAGCCGACCTGATTATCAAAGATCTTGATGCAGCAGAACAACTGCTCAGCAACGACCCGATTATTGAGAATGGACCAATGATGAGTGCTGCACAGGGTACGGAAAGTGTACAGATGCGCTATCGTCAGTATCGTATGAACTACTATGCGGTTATCGCTCTAAAGGCTCGTGCTTACAACTGGGTTTGCGATGCTGAAAACGCCATTGCCCAGGCCAAGCGCTTGATAGATGATCCGAAGGTTCAGCAGATGTTCCCTCAGGTGGATCCAAACAAACTGTTGGCTAACAGCAGTAACCCCGACCGTGTGTTCTCATCAGAGGTGTTCATGGGTGTGTATGACAAAGACCGTGACCAGGTGTATAATTTATATTTTGCTTCTACAGCTCCTGTCAGTCAGCGTCTGCAACCCCTCTCAACTTATGTGACGGGTAACCTCGGATTGTTCAACCACGTACTGCTCGGTTCAGAGACCAGCGACTACCGTTTCCAATCGCAGTGGGAGATGGCTTCCGGCTTAGGTGCAACAGGTTATTCCTTCATCAAGTTTAAGCCTATCGACCGTCCGGATCCTCTCGATGAAAACAGTGAATACTATTATGCCAAGATGATCCCGCTGATCACCATGCAGGAGATGTACTATATCATGGTGGAGAGCTCTTCTACAGACATGGATAAGTACAGTTGGTACAACAAAGCACGTATACGTCGTGGTCTTCCCGACCTGGATGCAATGGGAATGGGACCAACATTCGCCATGTACTGGGGTTATGGTTACGGAGGCTATTTCTATGATCAGGAGGTGCGCCGTGAGACATGGGGCTTAGGACAGTATTTCTTCTATGCTAAGCACAACCAGTTCTATGGAGACTACGGTAGCTATACTCCTATGGGAAGTGGTTCCGGAAATACGAATTTTATGAATGTTCAACCGCCCTTACCAGCGGATGAGATGAAATAGTAGAACTATGTTGAAAGTAATCATCGTATATAAAAAGGATTTTTTATGAAAAAGTTATTATATATAGTATTGGTCATGCCGTTGCTCTTCCTTTCATGCAATGAGGACGAGATCATGACCTTTGAAAGCGACGATGCGGGCATCTATTTCCAATCTGGTATTCAGACACGTTTCTTCCTGAATATTGATGAGTATTGGGATTCTGCCCACCACACCTTCAGTCAGGATGCTGATGACGTAAAAGAGTACGTGATGAGCGCACGTCTGCGCACATTAGGTAAGGTGCGTGACTACGACCG
>CACZPU010000042.1 GCA_902783165.1 uncultured Prevotellaceae bacterium | reverse complement strand
GATAAACGATGAAAAAGATTCTATTCCCCGCCATCTGTCTAATGATGACTATCTGTTTACAAGCTCAGACCAATTTCCGTGAGATATCATTCGATCAGGCTATAGCTGCTGCCAAGGCCGAAAACAAACTGGTGTTTGTCGATGTGATGACTTCTTGGTGCGGGCCCTGTAAGAGAATGGCTAGTGACGTGTTCCCACAGAAAATGGTGGGCGACTTCATGAACCAGCATTTCGTAAACATCAAGATCGATGCAGAGAAAGGTGAAGGCATCGGGATTGCCAAAACCTACAAGGTGGATGCCTATCCTACCTTCCTTATTCTGAAGACCGACAAGAGCGAAATGGCTCGTTTGATAGGTGGAAGAAGTGCTGAGACTTTTGTTACCGAGGTAGAGCGCATGCTCGATCCTATGGGTTCTCCTGATTTAGTGAAAGATCTTTATTCCAAGGGCGATCGCACTACGAAGGTGATGAAATACTATGCATCCATCATGATGGACGAGGCTAAGAATGACCGCAGACATTATGAGGAGAAAATGAATGTCGTGTATGATTTGGTGATTGACTACTTCAATGGTCTTACCGATGCCCAGCGCTTAGATCCCGAGAATATGTTTGTTTATGCCGACTATCTGCGTTCCACAGAAGACTCACCGGCTAAGTTCATGACAAAGAATGTCAACAAATTCCCTGCCGAAAGCAAACAGCAAATCCTTGATATCATCAAGAGACTTTATGAAGGCGAGGAATATGCCCTGTTGTCAGGCGGTAAAGACTTCACCTTGGAAAGCCTCAACATCTTTAAGAAGGAACTGAAACAGTTGAAACTCAACAGTGACGGAGGCTACGACAACAGCTTGAAACTGTTAGAGGTGTTCAATGGCGACAGTAACAATTATATCCAAATGTGCCGACAGTTGTTCAACAAACTTAACAAGACACAACAGACAGCGATGATGCAGGGTCTTGCCAAGAAATTCGCAACAGCTGATGAGGCAACGAAAAAGGCTGCTTCACGCGTAATCCGAGAACAATTGCCCGACATGGACTACGAAATGATTGGTACTGCCTTTTATGCCATCATGGACTTGGAGCGCAAAGGACATTGACAATCTATTCGTGCTCTGAACGGTAAGTGGCCTTCTTACCTGGGTAAAACATAAACAAAAAGAAGACTCGACCACATTTCTTAGTCGAGTCTTCTTTTTGCTAGGTATCCCCGTTAGGCCATCGAATGAATTTTAGTCATCAACAAGCCACGACTATGATGGCATTGTGGGGTTACACTACAAGTTCTGAATATCAGAATATCAGTTTCTCCACCCAGTAGCTGCCCATACCGGCAAGATAACCTACAAAAGCTATCCAAGTAATCTTCTTCATGTACCAGCCGAAGGTGATTTTCTCCAAACCCATGACAACCACGCCGGCGGCACTGCCGATGATGAGCATCGAACCACCCACACCGGCACAGTAGGCCAGCAACTGCCAGAAGATGCCATCGACTGCCATATCGCCCATGGGAGCAACAGGATACATTCCCATGGCACCAGCCACAAGAGGTACATTGTCGACAATCGATGAGAGAACACCAATGATGCCAGTCACAAGGTAGTGGTTGCCACCCGACACACCGTCAAGCCATCCACCCAATGCGTGAAGCACACCTACATGCTCCAGACAAGCCACTGCCATCAAGATGCCCAGGAAGAACATAATGGTACTGAGGTCGATACGCGACAGCAAGTCGGTGACACGCTTGGCCATGGTGTCTTCTTCCTCACCTTTGTGAATGCTACGGTGGAATATTTCTGTCACTGTCCAAAGGATACCAAGTACGAGCAAGATTCCCATGAACGGGGGCAAGTTGGTGAGCGAACGGAAAATGGGAACAAAGCACAGACCGCCTACACCAAGCCAGAAGATGGTGTTGCGTTGGGCGGTGGTAAATGCGCTCACAGCAGCTTTGGGAAGATTCTGCACCTTGTCGAACTTACCGCTGAGGTGATATTGAAGTACAAGTGCAGGGATGAGCATGGAAACAAGCGAGGGTATGAATATTTCCGTAATGACTCCCTGAGTGGTAATGACTCCCTTTATCCAAAGCATAATAGTGGTGACATCACCGATTGGAGAGAAGGCGCCACCGGAGTTGGCAGAAATAATCACTAAGGCAGCGTAGATGAGACGTTCCTTGCGTTCCTGAACCAGTTTGCGCAGCACCATAATCATCACGATGGAGGTAGTGAGGTTGTCTAGGATAGCCGACAGGAAGAATGTCATAAAGGCGATTCGCCAAAGCAACTTGCGTTTTGAACGAGTCTTGATAGTGTCGCGCACGAAGTTGAATCCACCGTTCGAGTCGACAATCTCCACAATGGTCATTGCTCCCATGAGGAAGAACAGTGTTTCGGCAGTGTCGCCTAAACTCATCTTGATTTTCTCGCCCACTTGGAAAAGCACATCGTTGCCCTGAATATAACTTTCTGGCGACATCATGAACAAGGTCCAACAAACCACACACATAAGCAATGCGATAGCGGCCTTATTGATCTCAAGAATACTTTCCGTAGCAATGCATGCATAGCCTATAACGAAAGCAATAATGATACAAATGGTTAGTGTTGTCATGTTATTGTATTATTATATGATTATTATCCGTAGATTGGTGCAAAGATACTACTTTAATAAATAAATCATTCCTTTTTTGCTTGCTTTTTTCAACATTGGCCAAAAATAATCTTTCTTCATTCTTATTTTTTGATTAATTGTATTATCTTTGCACCATAACAAACTGAAACTACTGAAACCGAGAAGCAATTTGCTTGATAATAACAAAAAAAATCATGAAGAATTATTTCTTTGCCGTTGATCTTGGGGCAACAAGCGGACGAACCATTATAGGCAACATTGCCGATGGCCGGTTGGTGCAAGAGGAAGTGACCCGTTTTCCCAACAACTTGATAGAGCAAGGAGGGCATTTCTATTGGGATATTTTTGCTCTGTATCATGAAATCATCCGTGGTTTGAAAGAAGTGGCAAAACGCGGAGTCAACATTAGCAGCATAGGCATCGACACATGGGGTGTCGATTTCGTGTTTATAGGCGACGATGGTGCCATCTTGCGCAACCCTCGAGCTTATCGTGACCCTGTGACATTCGATGCTATGGACGACTATTTGAAGCATGTCATCTGTCGTGAGGAGGTCTATGAAGTGGCTGGTATCCAATTTATGAACTTCAACAGCATCTTCCAGCTCTATGCCATGAAGCGTGAAGGCAATACGGCTTTCAAACATGCCGACAAGATTCTTTTCATGCCCGACGCATTGAGTTGGATGCTGACAGGCAACGAAGTGTGCGAATACACCATTGCCTCCACCTCCGAACTGCTCGACCCACGCACAAAACTGTTGGACGAGCGTTTGTTGCAAAGCATCGGTCTTACCCGTTCCAAGTTTGGAAAGATGGTGAAGCCAGGCACAATGATAGGCACACTTACCGACGAGGTACAGCGTATTACCGGATTGGGACCAGTGCCTGTGATTGCTGTGGCTGGCCATGACACAGCCAGTGCTGTAGCTGCTGTACCGGCACGAAATGAGAACTTCGCCTATCTCTCTTCCGGCACATGGAGCTTGATGGGTATCGAAACCAAGGATGCCATCATTAACAAGCGCAGCTATGAACTGAACTTCACCAACGAAGGCGGTATTGAGGGAACCACCCGTTTCTTAAAGAACATCTGTGGCATGTGGCTCTATGAGCGCTGCCGAAAGGAGTGGCCTGAAGAAGTGCGCCGGCTGAGCCATCCCGAGTTGCAAGGTTCGGCCATGGATGTGGAGCCTTTCCGCAGCATCATTAATCCTGATGACGAACTGTTTGCCAATCCTCCGTCCATGTTAGAGGCCATCCAGACCTATTGCCGCAATACTAACCAAACTGTGCCTGAGACTCCTGCAGAGATATGCCGTTGCATCTTCGACTCGTTGGCTTTACGTTATCGACAAGTGTTTGCATGGCTAAAGGAGTTTGCCTCCTTCGACCTCAATGTGCTCCACATCATTGGTGGCGGTTCTCTTAACAAATATCTGAACCAATTCACTGCCGATGCTTTGGGTGTAGAAGTGCTGGCAGGTCCGCAGGAATGTACTGCCATCGGCAACATGATGATGCAGGCAAAGGCAGCTGGGTTGGTGAGTGACATCTGGGAGATGCGTCGCATCATTGCCGACTCGGTGGAACTCGTCAAATATGAGCCTAAAGACAAGGTCGTCTGGGATGCCGCCTATAAGAAATATCTGGAGATAGTGGCCAAGAAGTGATGAGCGATAAATGATATAATATTCAACAATTTAAACATAAAAGAAAAATGAGCAAACCATTAGTAGAGACAAAAGCAAGGGTGGGCGTGTTTTCCATAGCACTCGGAGCATACCTGCCGCAGTTCCCACAACTCGTTCCAGAGTTTGAGGCTCAGTATGCTGCATTCAAGAAGACATTACCTTCCACTATCGAGATTATTGATGGCGGAATGGTGACCACCAAGGAGCAGTCGATGGAGGCTGGCGACAAGTTCCGCTCGGCCGATGTGGACCTCGTCATCCTACAGATGCTTACCTATTGCACCTCTTATAATATGTTGCCTGCTGTGCGCGACCTCGATGTGCCTGTGGTCATCGTGAACGTGCAGAAGAAACTGGCTCCCGATTATGCAAAGACGGATATTCCCATCTGGTTGGGCGAACTCTATGCCTGCGGTGCCATTGGTGAGATGGTGGCCGACCTGAACCGTGCCGGTAAGCGTTCGGCTGTCATCACGGGTGTGGTAGAAGGCGGAGATCCTCAGGTTCAGGCAGAAATCGAGGACTGGTGCCGTGCTGCTCAGGTGCGTCGCCGTTTCCGCGATACCAATATCG
>CACZPU010000041.1 GCA_902783165.1 uncultured Prevotellaceae bacterium | reverse complement strand
GCGTATTCCATGAGTCTTCTTAGAACATACGACATCGTTTCCATTACCATTGATGATATCACTATCAACACCCCCGGCCTGCGCTCTTCCGACACCTTCGATGCCATGTGCAAAACCCTTATCTCCAAGACCGGCGACCAAGGACAATATGGCAAACGACTGACAAACAATAACACAACAACAAATACACAAGCTGCTCCAACTTATGTAACTAAAAGAATAGCAATACCCAACGCTAAAACTGTTGTGACAACTGCCAGAGGTGCCAAGGTGACAAAAACAAAACTGGATTTTGTGCCAAATCAAGTTTTTGATGGTAACAATGTCATCACATGTAATCTAAATATCGAATTCGTAGGCGAGTACAAACATGACTACAGACCATTTGTGTATTTATATAAAGACAATAAAGGAACTCCATTGAAAATAAATGGTCAACAAGTCTATTCTTTCACAGACCAAACGTCATACTATAAAAACGACGGCAGTTTCGCTTATTATGGCTTTGATCATAATTACGCATCCCTTCCAATATATTATAAGGAACTTGATCCCAATATCAACACGTTCTATGCTAGATTATGGTTGTATGATGAAACCGACAAAAAATATATAGGGTGTAGTGACTATTATGCTTTTACACGGAATGGGAATTCATCCGTTGTACCATCTAAAAACAATTCAAATACAGCATCAAACGCTCAAAAGCCACAAACGCCCAGAACCTCTAAACCTTCCACAAACAGAACTCAGCAAAACAGTCAAAAGCCTAACACTTCCAAAAGCTCATCCAAGCCCAACAGTTCCAACAGCCAGTCAAACACTAACAACGTTGACCTGAGCAAATCCAGTGCAAAGACACTCAAAGCGGAAGCGGAAAATTATAATCCCGATGCGATGTATCTGCTTGGATGCAGATACCATGACGGTCAATTGCCAGGGATAGAAAAAAACGACCGTCTATCCTACCAATGGTTGATGACTTATTGTCATGTCTCAAATGAGAAAGATGGGGAAAAAGCCCTTGACTATATCAAGAACAATCTTAAAAGGAACAATTCCACGCTTAAACCTTCATACGAATACCTTACCAAAGAAACAAACCTAACTCCTATGGATTTCATTTTACATCCATTGGCTTATTTCCCAACCTCGGCAATCTTTATGAAGGAGGCCAATATGGAAAGGGAAATAGCTACAAAGAAACAAATGAGAATCTACACTTCTATTAAAAAGAAATACGATAAAGGAGAAATAAAAATACGGGAGAGTGATAATATAGGAGAAATGCCTAAACTAATCAAAAAAGAGGTTTGGTCGATGGATTGGCGTTCAAAGAATACAAAGTATACTAATTATACATATGACTTCAAATTTGGAAATAGGAATGAAGCAGAAAAGTTCCTTTACACAATTGCTTATGAAACTATGCAAGAAGATGTGTTTTGGGAAAAGAATGGTTTCAAAACACCAAGGAAAATAGATGAAAATGTTGCCTTAAGTTGTTCTTCATATTTGACCATCAATGGAAAAAGATATAATGTCCAATTGCGTTTGTATCTCTTTGATAATAAATCGGCTAAACCAGAAGAAAGATATGCCGTTCATATTGATGTTTCATTGTTGAAATAAAGTAAAAATAAATTATAAAATTATCTTTTATGTGATGATTAATCTAACGGTTTTAGTGTCGTTTTGTTCGTTCTATCATCTTTCTTTTCCAGCGGTTTACTTCTCGTTTCACGCCTATATCCATTTGGGGTGATGGATAACAAGAGGGAAATTGAGTTTTTTAAAATTTGCCTCAATGCCATTTGATCCTGGTTTTGCAGGTTGTCGGGAAAAAGGCGGAACAATAGGGAAAGAGAAAAGGCGGAGACCCAGAATTTATCGGGTTTTCCGCCTTTCATAGCATAATCGGGGCATTATAATGATGCCGTAACTCATATTTCTTAGTTTTTACAGAACAAAATCGCACATTAATTCTTTATAGACAAACGATTTCTGTAAAATATGAAAAAGATGGCGCAATTACGTATTGGTGGTGATGTCGATATGGCTTCGCCCGAGTATGCAGAGGCCATCTACGAGTTGGAACAGCGTGCCGCAGCGATCTTATGGCTCAAGCGTCGTGCCCGCATCATCACCAGTAACAAACTGCTCATCGACGGTGGTTTCATCGCTAGCATCCGCACGGGCGAATTCAAACTTTGGCAACGAGAAAACAATAATGTGAATACCTTACGAATGAAATAATAATAGAAAAATGAAACTGCAAACATTCTCTTTGTCACAATAATGTAATACAATAAATGCTTAGATTACTGGAAAAAGCAGTATCTTTGTACACGAAAATCATATCTGCCCATGGGCGATATATTCGTGAGGATTATGAAAATACTGATTGTTGACGACGAAGTAGACATCTGCGAGATTCTGCAATACAACCTTGAAAATGAAGGATATGAGGTAGATACGGTTAACTCGGCGGAAGAGGCTCTCGAGCTTCCTCTGCAAGAGTATGGACTCTTTCTGCTTGATGTGATGATGGGTGAGATGTCTGGGTTCCAATTGGCTCGCCGATTGAAAGCCGACTCTGCAACACTTCATATTCCCATCATTTTTATTACAGCACTCGACGGTGAGGACAATCTGGTGAAAGGACTAAACATCGGAGCTGACGACTATATTGCCAAGCCGTTGAGCATGAAAGAGGTTAAAGCCAGGGTAAAGGCTGTGCTCAGGCGGGTGAATCATGGAGACAGGTCGCATGATTCCGGTCAGAATCATGGACAAGCCCTCATGATTCACGCTGACAGAAGAATTTGCTACGAAGGCTTGGCACTCGACCTTGACGCTAAGACCGTCACCCTCGATGACAAAGAGCTGATGTGCACCAAACAAGAGTTTGAACTGCTGTCGTTCTTCCTTAAGCACCCAAACAGGGTCTTTTCGCGTGAGGACCTTTTGAAGTATTGTTGGCCTCATGATGTATTGGTGCTCAACCGCACGGTAGACGTGAACATCACCAGACTGCGCAAGAAGATTGGACGTTACGGCAAACAGATTAAAACACGTGTTGGCTATGGCTACTGCTTTGAAAGATGCGATTAAGCAAGAACAGAGGCAACGTAGCTTAAGCTCTGCCGAGAGTGAGCATCTTGCGCCAAAGGCGAATAGTAAATCTTTCCAGCGCAACCTGCTGCTGAGCATTGGCGGCGTGTTCTTGCTCTTTGCCATCTGTTTCAGCATCTATCAGTATCAGCGCGAGAAGGACTACAAGATTGACATCCTTCACTCCCGACTGCAGATGTACAACTATGAAATGGTGCAGACACTTGGCGAGGACAGCCTGACCAACCCACAGCTGTTTCGCGACTATGTGGCTCGCCATCAGATGGAAGGTCTCCGCGTATCGGTCATCGACCTGAAAGGACGAGTTATTCTCGACAGCTACGACACCCACATAGATTCACTGGATAATCATCTTCAACGAAGGGAAATACAACAAGCGGTGCATGAAGGAAACGGCTACGACATCAAACGCATGTCGCAGTCTACCCATGAAACCTATTTCTACTCTGCAACTTGCTTCGACCACGTTATTGTGCGCGCGGCAGTCCCCTACTCCACCGAGCTAACCCGTTCACTACGAGCCGACAACACCTATATTTACTATGCCATTATACTGACGCTGCTGCTAGGCGTTGTACTCTATTATATCACCCATCGCATCAGTCGCCATATTGGGTATTTGCGCGAGTTTGCCGTCATGGCTGAAGAGGGTGAAGAGCTTGACCATGAGCTGGAACGTCGGCTGCCAGACGATGAACTGGGTGACATCAGCCACACCATCATTATGCTTTATTGGAAACTGCGGCATTCGGAGGAAGAAAAGATACGCATCAAGCGCCAACTCACGCAGAATGCCGCCCACGAGCTGAAGACTCCTGCAGCCAGCATCCACGGTTATCTGGAAAGTATTCTCGATAATCCAGACATGCCCTCAGACAAGAAAAAGCGCTTTCTGGAGCGATGCTACGCCCAGAGCGAGCGTATGAATAAGCTATTGCTCGACATGAGTGCTCTCACCAAACTCGATGAGATGGAAGACAATGGTGGGGAGGCCCACCAAGCTTTTCGTGAGGTCAATGTAGTGCAGATTATTCATAATGTGCTCGACGACACCGCATTACAGTTGCAAGAGAAAGGTATTGCGCCTTCACTTCAACTGCCGCAGCATATACAACTATTGGGCAACGCAAGCCTCATCTATAGCATCTTCCTCAATCTTATCGACAATGCCGAAGCATATGCTATTGGGGCTACGCATCTGGACATTGTCTGCAATGAAATAGAAACAGAAGGCCGGCATTTCTACGAGTTCACGGTGAGCGACAACGGCCCCGGTGTAGAGTCACAGCATCTGGAACATCTCTTCGAGCGCTTCTACCGCGTTAACAAGGGGCGTTCACGCAAACTCGGCGGAACAGGGCTTGGTATGGCCATCGTAAAAAATGCAGTTGCCGCCCATGGTGGGACAACAACTGCACTTCCTACTCCCGGCGGAGGACTCACTGTCAAGTTTACACTCGCCAGATTCTAACCCATCACTTTTGCTGTTTTGTATTTATAGAACTCGTTCACTAAGCTCTTGTAACCTAATCGTTTCAACTGGCCATAGTCCGTTTTGTAATTGGCCTTGTTGTGTTTGCCAGTGCTCAGGAAGCGGATGTTCTGCTGCAGGTAGTGGTCAATCTCCTTCAGTCCATCGGTCTTGTTGATAACCGGGAAGAACCACCTCGACCAGGTCAACGATTCCGTATCACCGTTCTCGAAGAACATGCGGTTGAAATGGTTGATGAGTCCCTTCATCGCCTTTTCGGGTTCCATATGGTTCTTGCTGCTCCATCGCATCAGCCTCTTTGTGGCCCGATAGATTTTTCCCTTCATCTTCCTTTTGGTCGCTTCTGAGATGTCTATATCGCGAGCGTGACATTTGAATCCAAGGAATTCGTAAGCTTCATCAGGCGAATAGATTCTCTCCTTGTCGGGATTCATCTCAAGGCGGTATTCTTTCAGAAATTCCGCCATCCGGTTCTTATGTCCCTCTATCATCTCACGGTCAGGGGCAAAGATGATGATGTCATCGGAATAGCGGGCATAAGTCACATGGGCGTCATGGAAAAACTTGTCCACGGCCTTCAGATAGACATTGGCCAGGAAAGGTGACGTGGGTGTGCCGGCCATCACACCATGGTCTTCAAGGATGGTCTCACCATTATATATGACGCTCTTCTCTGTGAGCATCCTCTCGAAAAAGTAGTACAAAGGCAAGTCGTCGGCCATCATATCCGCCAATATCGGCAACAAGATATCAATAGAAATGGAATTGAAATAATCGTGTATATCAAGTTTGTAGGCCCACATTCTGCGGTTGCCGATGGCGCGGATGATATCGAAGACGGCATCACTGGCCTTCATGCCTCTGCGGAACGCGTAGCAGTTGGGCGCGAACCATGCATCGTAATCATAGAGTTTGAAGGCAATAAGTTTCAGTATCGTCATCTCTTCGGGCGCGAAACTGTAAACCACCCGTTTCTTGCCCGTTCCCATCTTATTGACAATCTTCTTCTGGGGAATGCTCAAACCTTTACCCTCGACAATCCCCTTTGCCAACGGAAGATACTCCTCCCGTTCCACAAAGCTATCGGCTTCATCGAACTCATGCCAGGTGAAACGGCCTTTCTGTAGTCGGTAGGCAAGAAACTCTTCCCATGTTTCCTGCTGGGTAAGTTGTGATAAGATGCTCTCCATGATAAAAAATGAAAAAGGGGAAAGATTTTGAATCAGCAAAATTGCTGATCACGAGAGGATACCTTGTCCTGTTACCTGCAAAACGTCT
>CACZPU010000040.1 GCA_902783165.1 uncultured Prevotellaceae bacterium | reverse complement strand
CGACCCCGAGATTACAAATCACGTGCTCTGGCCAACTGAGCTAAAGAGGCGGGTGGGCAAGCTACCCGTATCGCGCCGCTACAACCTTCTGCCTTTGCTACGTTCCCGTCCTGGAGGATTCAAAGGGAGCTGGCCGTACGGGACTTACCCGTGTTTTCTTATTAACGGCTGCAAAGTTACAAATTAAAAACATAAAACAAAGATTCTTATGCGACGAATTATGATTCCAGAACCTTTTTTAACCAATTTTTAACAAGTTATGAATGGTTGTAGTGAAGATTCTAATGAGAATCAACATACAATCCATTGAATATAGAAACCTTTAGTTTCTCATCAACTGACTCATGTACATTTCCAGAAAAATTCCACTTGTTGGCATTATTGTTGATAAAGAAGAAGCAGCTTCTTTACTACTATTTTCAAACGACTTTGCAAGACTGATGTGAAGTTGGCTGCATTTGTTTTTATTGGCCTACATTTATTCATCTTTTTGAATAAAAAACCGATACTCGACAAAAAAAGAATCGAGTTTCTTTGTTTTGCGCTCGTTTATTAGTAACTTTGCACCGATTATGGATACACGTCAAGAATATGAACAATTAAAAGCATTCGCCCGCATCGATGGTGCTCTTGTCACATTGTTATGGACAGTCTGTTTTGCATGCTTTGTAGGCAATTTCCATAATGCCATGTTCGGACTCGGATTCTTTGTGTTCGGCGCAGCATCGTTGGTAGTTGCCTCCGTACGGCTTAAACGATACCGCGACCAAGTGCTCGACGGATTCATCTCCTACAGACGAGCGCTTCTATACAGTTTGTTCACCTATCTGTATGCATCTCTGCTGTTTGCAATGGTGCAATTCCTGTATTTCCAATTCATCGACAACGGTTTTTTGATGACCAATTATATGGCTGCCACCGAATCGAAGGATTTCCAGCAGATGATGCAAGTGTATGGTGTGAAGCCCGAAGACCTAAGACTTGCCATGGAGAATCTGGCTTCGCTGCGCCCCATTGAAATAGCCATGCAGTTCTTCTCGACAAACATCATGCTTGGCTTCTTTGTCAGCATCCCCGTAGCGTTAATCACCAAAAGAATTAAAAAGTAAACAAGTGAAAATCAATCAAATATGGACATTTCTGTAGTTGTACCTTTATATAATGAAGATGAGTCGATACCCGAATTATACAAGTGGATCGACCGCGTGATGAATGATAACAAATTCACTTTCGAATTGATTTTTGTTAACGACGGCAGCACCGACCAATCGTGGGAAATCATCAGCAAACTGAGTCAGGAGCACGACAACGTAAAAGGCATCAAGTTCCGCCGCAACTACGGCAAAAGCCCTGCCCTTTTCTGTGGGTTCAAAGAGGCCCAAGGCGATGTGGTGATTACCATGGATGCCGACTTACAAGACTCACCCGACGAAATACCAGGACTCTATAACATGATTGTAAAGGAAGGCTACGATTTGGTTTCGGGCTATAAGCAGAAACGCTACGACCCGATATCGAAAACCATTCCCACCAAGCTGTTCAATGCCACTGCTCGCAAGGTGAGCGGCATCAAGAACCTACACGACTTCAATTGCGGATTAAAAGCCTACCGCCGCGACGTAGTGAAAAACATCGAGGTGTATGGCGAGATGCACCGCTTTATACCCTATCTGGCCAAAAACGCCGGATTCGACAAAATTGGCGAGAAAGTGGTTCATCATCAGGCACGCAAATATGGCAAGTCGAAATTCATGGGACTGAACCGTTTCGTCAACGGATATCTAGACTTGCTTACCCTTTGGTTTCTCAGCACCTTCGGCCGAAAGCCTATGCACGTATTCGGATTTTTGGGAACTATCATGTTTTTTATCGGTTTCATTGCAGCATTCATCATAGGAGCCGACAAGCTGTGGGCCGTGGCACATGGCATTCCCCAAAGACTGGTCACCGACTCGCCCTATTTCTATATCTCACTCACCATGATGATGATTGGCACGCAACTGTTCCTGGCAGGATTTCTAGGCGACTTGATCAGTCGCAATTCGGCAGGAAGGAACGACTACCAGATAGAGGAAACTCGAAACATCAAATAAGGAAGTATCAAGATGCATCAAAGACACCACTGCTTATTGCTTTTTCTGATTGGCGTGCTACTTATGGCAACGGCTTGCTCTTCAATAGATTGTGTTCTCAGCAACTCCATCAAAACCTCATATGGGTTCTACAAATCTGACGGGACCCCTGACACGCTCAAGGACACTCTCTACGTCATCATAAGCAAACAAGCACCAGAAATAAAGGACACAATCATCAATCGCGATGTGAATATCAGCAATCTAAGAGTCCACATCAGCTACGAATCGCCGGAAGACGTGTACTACATTGTAAGGACATTCCCATATACGTACACCCAGACTATCATCGACGAATACGGTTCGGAATCGGAAGTCACAACCCAATATACCGCCATGATTGCCGACACGGTGACTATCAGCAAGGAAAACCACAAGCACTTTGAGTCTATCGAATGCAACCCGGCATATTTCCACACCATAAAAGGAATCAATTACACCCAAAACGGCATCGACTCCATCGTAATCAATCATAGAGAGGTAAACCAAGATGTTACAAAAGAACACTTACATATTTATTTCAAGTCTCATCGTTAGTCTGCTTATGCTCTTGCCTACCCCAGCGCTGGCACAATATGGCAAGAAGAAGGCTAAGATTGTTGAAGTGCCGGACACCGTTCCCTTTTTCAACGGTCTCTCTGTATCATACGATTTGTTTGGTACAGGACAGATGATTTTTGGAGACTATGGACAGTATGAAGGTGCTGTGCGAGCCAATCTACGTGACAGATATTTCCCCATACTCGAGTTTGGATTCGGGAAAACCGAGAAAACAGATGCTGCCACACAGACCTACTATAAAACTAGCGCGCCCTATGTGAGACTGGGGGTGGATTATAACCTGATGAAAAACAAGCATGACAAGTACCGCCTATACGGAGGTGTAAGATATGGATTCACCAACTTCAAGTTCGATGTCTCCAATCCCTACGTCCACGACCCAATATGGGGAAGGCCTGCCGACTACGCCGCATATGGTGTAAAAGCCCACTACCATTGGCTAGAAGCAGCTTTCGGAGTAGAAGCAACTATCATGGGGCCCTTCAAACTCGGATGGAGTATAAGATATCGCAACCGATTATTTCATGGAACAGACGAAATAGACAACGCATGGTATGTGCCCGGATTCGGAAAAGCTGGGACCTCCAACATCGGTGCCACATTCAATGCCATCTTTGAACTGCCCATTAAGAAGAAAACAAAAAATGAGAACTAAGACCACAAACTATCACAACCAATACACTAAGGAGGAACAATCATGGACAAGAAGAGAAAAAACTATCTGCAACTTGCCTTCCTGACATTTTTGATTGTAGGAACAATTCTCATTATCAAACACCAACGTAGCATTCCCTACCAGCACGACACTGGTTTCGTATTCGGAACAGTCTACCATATAACCTATCAGCATGAGAAAAGTCTGAAAGACGAAATAGAAAAAGAACTGAAGAAAGTGGACAACTCCCTTTCCACATTCAACCAACAATCAGTCATCTCCAAAATCAACCGAAACGAAAACGTACAGATCAACGACATGTTCACCGATGTGTTCGACTTGGCACAACAAATATCCAAGGAAACCAATGGAGCCTTCGACATCACAGTGGCGCCACTGGTGAATGCCTGGGGATTCGGATTCAAACAAGGTAGTGAACCGACCAACCTGGTAATAGACAGTATAATGCATGTGGTTGGGTATGAGAAAGTGAAAAGAATAGGAAACACCATTCGTAAAACCGATCAGCGTGTGATGCTCGACTGCTCCGCCATAGCCAAAGGATACGGAAGCGATGCTGTGGCAAGGCTACTGAATCGCAAAGACATAAAAAACTATATGGTAGAGATTGGAGGTGAGATAGTGACATGCGGAATTAACGAGAAAAGGCTGCCGTGGCGCATCGGAGTGACAAAACCTACCGATGACTCACTCAATGTCAACAACGAATACCAAGCAGTGCTCAATGTCACCAACAAGAGCATGGCCACAAGCGGCAACTACCGGAACTTCTATTACAAAGGAGGGAAAAAGTATGCCCATACCATCAATCCCAAGACAGGACGTCCCGTGCAACACAGTATACTCTCTGCCACGGTATTAGCAGACAACTGTGCAACAGCAGACGCATACGCCACATCTTTCATGGTAATGGGTATCGACGGAGCCAAGCAAGTGCTCGACCAACATCCAGAATTGATGGCCTACCTCATATATACAGATGAAAATGGAGAGTATGCCGTGTGGTATTCACCCTCACTGAAGGATAAGATATGCCCATAACAAAACTCTACTACAATTTGTTGGAGCTTCCCCTCTTTCAGGGAATGAGCCACAACGACCTGGAACAGGTTGTGGCTCACACCAAGTTTGGATTTCACAAGGCATCTGCGGGCAAAACTTTATTTGCAGAAGGCGACAAATGCGAACAAATGGTTTTTATTGTTAAGGGGAAACTAAGGGTTACAACCAACGCCGACAACAAATCTTTCCGTTTGGAAGAATATGTTTCCGCACCTGAAGTGTTACAACCAGAGCGAATCTTCGGACTCTCACAACGATACACAAAGACATTTGTCGCAACCGAAGACTGCCAATTGCTCAGCATCAGCAAAGCTGAAGTGCTCAAACTCCTACAAGAACACATTATCTTCTGCCTCAATCTGCTGAACATCATCAGCACGCAGAGCCAAAGAATAAGCCATCTGCCATGGAGAATTCCACCTATAGGCATCAGAAACAAAATCATAAAATTCATTGAAACTCATAGCACACGGCCAGCTGGAGCCAAAAAGCTATATATCAAGATGGAAACTTTTGCAACACTCATCTCCGAAAGCCGGCTGAACGTATCACGTGAACTGAACAAAATGCAAGAAGAAGGAATCATCATCATCACACGTGGAATCATTTACATACCATCGTTGGAGCAACTGATACAAATGACAACATGACAAGCTAGATACTTTTTGGGATTGTTGACAAAGTGAAGGAGTATCTATCTGAAACACTAGAAAAAACAACACGAAGATTTGAAATATCAAGAGAAAAATTTTTTGTTAAAAAAATAATATATAATAAGGTGTATCGGATAATTTGATGTATCTTTGCATCATTTAATTAGTTTAATAAAAAATGACAGAGAAGGCAATTAGAATAAACCCTTTTTTTCAAGAATACGGCACTCCGCACGACACCGTACCTTTCGACCGCATCCAGATTTCCGATTTTGAAGAAGCCTTTATGGAAGGTATACGACGTGACAACGAGCAAATAGAGAAAACCATCAACAATCCGAAAAAACCCACCTTCGACAACACAATCATCAATGCTGAGGAGGACACGGAAGGCTATTATGATTTGCTGGAGCGTGTGAGCACGGTGTTCTTTAATCTGATGAGCGCTGAAACAAATGACGAGATTGATGCTTTGGCACAGAAAATGCAGCCCTTGCTGACTCAACATGCCAATGATATTCGTCTAAACAAAAAATTGTTTGAACGCGTTCAATACGTTCACCGTCACCATCGCAAATTGACCGCTGAGGAGAAAATGTTGCTTGACAACTGTTACGATGGCTTTGTGCGCAGCGGTGCTTTGCTTAACGAAGAGGAAAAGGCAAAGCTACGCGCACTAACAGAAGAGGCTTCAATGCTTTCCTTACAATTCTCTCAAAACTTGCTCAAGGAGAACAAAGCCTTCATTCTGCACATAACAGACGAAAAAAAACTCGATGGACTTCCAGAAACAGCCATAGAAGCTGCTGCATTGGCTGCCCAAGAACGCGAGATGGATGGATGGGTATTCACTCTTGACATGCCTAGCTACAGCCCTTTCATGACATACAGTACCCAACGCGACCTTCGCGAGAAGATGTATATGGAGCGCAACACCGTATGCACCCACGACAACAGCGAGAACAATATGGAAATATGCAAGCGGCTGGTAAATCTCAGACGAGAGATTGCCCAACTTCTTGGATACAAAACCTATGCCGACTATGTGTTGAAACACAGAATGGCAAGTAAGGTAAGAAACGTGTACAAACTCTTTGACGATTTAATAGATGCTTATAAGCCAACTGCATTGAAAGAATATGAGGAGTTGGAGGCAATGGCAAGAAAGAAAGAGGGCAAGGACTTCCAAATGGAGCCATGGGACAACGGATTCTATTCCCACAAGCTGCAACTGAAGAAATACAACATCGATGCAGAAATGCTACGTCCCTATTTCGAATTGTCAAAGGTCATAGAGGGGGTGTTTGGCCTTGCCAACCGACTATACGGCATCACACTTAAGGAGAACAAGGACATTCCCACATATCATCCCGATGTCAAAGCATATGAAGTATTCGATCGCGACGGTTCCTATCTTGCTGTATTCTACGCAGATTTCCACCCAAGAAAAGGAAAACAAGGAGGTGCGTGGATGACCGAATATCAAGGACAATATATCAGCCGTAAGGGTGAAAATGTGCGCCCTCATGTAAGCGTGGTAATGAATCTCACAAAACCGACAAGCGAAAAGCCTGCACTACTTACACTCGGCGAAGTGGAAACATTCCTTCACGAATTCGGACATTCATTGCACGGGATGTTTGCCAACACTCGTTTTGAAAGCCTAAGCGGCACAAACGTTTGGTGGGATTTCGTGGAGTTACCGTCACAATTCATGGAAAATTTCGCAGTAGAGAAAGAGTTTCTTCGCACCTTTGCATTCCACTATAAAACAGGGGAGCCTTTGCCTGATGCTTTGATACGTCGCATTGTCAAAAGCAGAAACTTCAATGCCGCCCTAGCATGTTTGCGACAGGTAAGCTTAGGATTGCTAGACATGGCCTACTACACAAAGAAGGATGAGTTCTCCGAAGATATTATTCCCTTTGAAAAGAAGGCTTGGAAGAAAGCATCCATCAAAAAGCGCAAAAAGAAGCCGGTCACATGTATGACCGTCCAATTTTCTCATATCATGGCAGGTGGATATGCTGCCGGCTATTATAGCTACAAGTGGGCAGAAGTGCTGGAGGCAGATGCCTTTCGCGTGTTCAAGAAAAACGGAATATTCAACCAGCAAACGGCTCAACGTTTCCGCGACTGCATATTAAGTAAGGGGGGAACAGAACACCCTATGATACTATATAAGAATTTCCGTGGACAAGAACCAACAATTGATGCATTATTGAAACGCAATGGAATCAAACGAGAAACAAAGAAATCTTGACCTGCGATACTTGCGAATGGCTCGCATATGGTCGGAGAACAGCTATTGTCAACGTAGAAAAGTTGGAGCACTGGTAGTGAAAGACAAAATGATTATCAGTGACGGTTATAATGGCACACCCAGCGGATTCGAGAACATCTGCGAGGACGAAAACAACATAACAAAGCCCTATGTGCTGCACGCTGAGGCAAATGCCATCACAAAACTGGCACGAAGCAACAACAATAGTGAAGGGAGCACTCTTTATGTGACAGCATCGCCCTGCATAGAATGTGCAAAACTGATTATCCAAGCAGGAATAAAGCGGGTGGTTTATGGAGAACAATACAGACTCAGCGATGGCATTGACTTGCTAAAGCGTGCCGGCATCACCGTGGAGTTTATCGATGTAAATACCTTGTAGGGACTTCCGCAAAACCACGACTTGCAACAAAAAGAAGAAATCATTCAACAAGACTTTTTCATACTTAGCATAGATTATTAAATATCCCATGAAGTCAAGAAGATATATGCCACTGCTACTGGCATTGTGTGTAGTAATCGGTATCGTCATTGGCACTTTCTTTGCCAAACATTTCTCAAGCAATCGGCTGAACATCATCAATAGTGGCAGCAACCGATTGAACAACTTGTTGCATATCATAGACGATCAATACGTAGACACTGTAAACATAGATTCGCTAGTAGAAAAAGCCATACCTCAAATTCTATCCGATCTCGATCCGCATTCTGTTTACATCAGTGCCAATGATGTGCAGATTGCAACCGATGACCTGAAAGGCTCATTTTCCGGCGTGGGCATAGAATTTATCATTAGAGAGGATACCATCCATGTACAGGGCGTCATCAAAAACGGTCCTGCTGAGCGTGCTGGTCTCTTGGCCGGTGACAAGATTGTCAGTGTAGACGGAAAGCCTTTCACAGGAAAAACAGTAACCAACGAAGAAGCACAACATCGACTCAAGGGACCGAAAGACACAAAAGTAAAAATAGGTGTTCTCAGATATGGAAATAAAAAAGAACAAGTGTTTACTGTAACACGTGGAGAAATACCTACCCGAAGTGTCACAGCGACCTATATGCTAGATGAGAGTACGGGATACATCCGTATTAAGAACTTCGGCGAGAACACATACCCAGAGTTGCTCATTGCACTTGCCAAACTTTCCCAAAGCGGATTCACCAACCTTATTATCGACCTCCGCGACAACACCGGAGGATATTTACAATCTGCTGTTCAGATTGCTAACGAATTCTTACCCAGCAACAAGTTAATCGTATATACTCAAGGACGCAAATCACCACGTCAAGAATATCGAAGCGACGGAAGGGGCAGTTACCAAAGAATACCTCTTGTGGTACTCATCAATGAAAGCAGTGCTTCGGCATCAGAGATTTTTGCTGGAGCCATGCAAGACAATGACCGTGCAACAATCATCGGACGTAGATCATTCGGAAAAGGACTTGTTCAACAACAACTCGGTTTCCCGGACGGCTCCATGATAAGACTAACCATTGCACGCTACTATTCACCTTCAGGTAGATGCATCCAGAAGCCTTATTCGATGGGAGATACCAACGGATACGAAGAGGACCTTCTGTCAAGATATGAGCATGGAGAGTTTTTCTCTCAAGACAGCATCAAACATACCGGGCCGGCCTATCACACCAACATGGGACGTGAGGTATTTGGAGGTGGAGGCATCACACCAGACATATTTGTTCCAGAAGACACATTAGGTATGACTTCTTATTATAAGAGGGCAAGCATGAGTGGACTTATCCTTCAGTTCGCATTTTCATATACAGACAACAACCGACAGATACTCAACACATTCAAGGAAATGAAAGAGCTTTCCGACTATCTGGTTAAACAGAACACCGTGGAACAATTCGCCGCTTATGCCGACAAACATGGCTTGCAACGCAGGAACCTGATGATTCAAAAAAGCCATACGCTCCTCGAAAGATATATCAACAGCCGCATCATCTATAATATAATGGATGAAGATGCTTGGCTGCAATATCTTAATCTAGACGATCCGGTTATCAAGAAAACACAAGAAGTTTTCAGGAACAACATGGCATTCCCTAAGAAACCTGATGCTACAAAGAGTCAGAAAAAAGGGGAAAAAATTGCCTTTGGATTTCCCTTTGTAGACAAGAACATTTCACGGAGATACAACATCATCGCCCTTTGTTGATATGGAAAAGAAAGATCTTCGCATATTCATCCGAATGCAAAAAGCACAGTTCAACAAAGAGGAACTGGAAAGGATGTCTGTTCCCATCACCAACAGACTTCTAGCAAGTCCGCGTGTAAAGAGCGCTAAGACTATACTGATGTATTATTCGCTCGACGATGAAGTGAACACGCATAACATTCTCAACCATTTCCTGAATGAAGGGAAAACGATACTCCTTCCAGCTGTTTTGGACGACAAGAACATGGAACTGCGTCACTATGAAGGACCTCAAGATTTAGTCGGTGGTTTTTTCCATATCATGGAACCCGTGGGTAGATTATTCAACGATTACCCGTCCGTCGACGTAGCTGTAGTTCCAGGAATGGCTTTTGACTCACGCTGCAATCGTCTTGGCAGAGGCAAAGGTTATTACGACCGTATGCTTCCAAAACTATCTAACGCTTACAAGATTGGTATGTGTTTTGACTTTCAGAAACTGCCAGGGATTCCCGCTGACGAACACGACATTAAAGTTGATGAAGTGATTTGACATTTTCAGCTAAAAGAATTTAATATCTATAATGATGCGCGCACCGACATGTTGGTTCAATTTATTAACCAACTCGGTACGTATCATTGATAAATCTGAACGCAGGGCAGGACTTGAAATCTTAACATACAAAACTTGATTGCGAATAAATTTATCTTCTGTATAACGTGCGATTGTCTTGCCAGCCATACTATCCCATGCATCAACCAATCGTTTCTGAAGCAATGGGGTTTCCAAACCATTCTGCCTCAGAAACATATTAACAATTTTATCAATTGGAAGCACTTCTCTTTTAAACATATTCTGACTCTCTTATTTCTCCGTTTTCCACAGTGAATAACTTATAATCAAAACCACTACTCTGCAAAATCCTGTCAAGATGGTCACGATTGGTGTCAGTAATGAAAATCTGTCCATACTCATCATTAGAAACCAATCTGACTATTTGTTCCACGCGATTTGCATCCAATTTGTCGAATATGTCATCGAGCAAAAGCAAAGGATTTGTTTTGCTGGAGGTCTTTTTGAGAAATCCAAACTGAGCCAACTTCAATGCAATTACAAATGTTTTATGTTGCCCCTGACTTCCTTCACGCTTCATAGGATAGCCACCGATCATCATCTCCAAGTCATCACGATGAACCCCATGCAACGAATAGCCTACAATACGGTCCTTGGCTCTGTCGTTCCGAATCACATCTAGCAAGCTACCTCGCTGACAGTGAGACACATATTTCAGCGAAACCACTTCGTGTTCTTCCGAAATATGCTGGTATATTTGCTGGAAATAAGGTGTTAACTCTTTTATAAAGGCATCACGTTTCTGAAAAATCAGCTCACCATCGACGGCCATCTGCTCTTCCAAGATGTTTATTAACATCTCATCAGGTTCCTCTTCCTGTTTCAGCATGGTATTTCGCTGTTGCAATGCCTTGTTATAACGAGTCAAAGCGCCAATGTACGCTTGGTCATATTGCGAAATAACAACATCCATCAGCCGCCTGCGCTCTTCGCCACCTCCCTCTATTAACATGGTATCCGACGGTGAAATAAAAATGAGAGGTATTAATCCTATATGTTCAGACAATCGTTTGTATTCTTTATTGTTGCGCTTGAAATGTTTCTTTGTACCGCGCTTCAACCCACAATAAACTTGTTCCACATCACCACGATCATTCTCGTAACAACCCTCAAGAACAAAAAAAGGTTCGTCGTGACATATCAACTGAGAGTCAACACTAGTATAAGCACTACGACAGAACGAAAGATAATATACTGCATCAAGGAAGTTGGTCTTTCCCACCCCATTATGACCTATCAGGCAATTAATTTTGGGAGACAATTCGAGCGTTGTCTCACGTATATTCCTGTAATTAATAATGGATATTTTCTTCAGTATCATCTGCGTCTGATTACTTTTTACTGCAAAGTTACACCTTTTATGAATGAAAAACGAAAAAAGTCAGCGAGAAATTTCAATATGTGGATTAAATTCCTTAATTTTGCACTCCAAATGAAAAAATCAAAACAAACAATAAAATGGCAAACGTAAAAGAAAATCAAAACGTTGAAACTCTCAACAGCAAAGAAGCTTTCTTCCTGAAATACAAGAAAGCTATCGTTTACGCAGTGATTGCATTGATTGTCATCATTGCAGGTATCATTCTTTACAAAAATTATGTGAAGACTCCTCGCGAGAACAAAGCCAGCACAGAATTGGCCAAGGGACAAGAGCTCTTCGCAAACCAAATGTACGAAAAAGCACTTAAAGGTGATAGTACAAAGTATGTAGGATTTCTTAAAATCGCATCTGACTACAGCAGTACTAAAGCTGGCAATATAGCAAACCTTTATGCCGGTCTTTGCTATGCAAACATGGGCAAATGGCAGGAAGCTGCAAACTTTATAGAAAAATATTCTGGTGCAAACGATATGCTGATTAGTCCTGCGGCCATGTCTGCTCTCGGTGATGCATACGCTAACCTCAATCAACTAGACAAAGCTGTTTCATCTTTCAAGAAAGCAGCAAAAATGGCAGACAGTCAGGCAGAAGGAAATGTGAACTTCAGCCTTTCGCCAATCTTCCTTATGAAAGCAGCACGTATCTTGGAAAGCCAGAAGAAGAATGACGAAGCCCTGAAAATCTATCAGGACATCAAGGCTAAATATGTGAATTCTCCTATTTATTCTGAGATTGACAAGTATATTGAACGCGTATCTGTAAAATAATGGCAACAGCACAGCATAATTTGTCAGATTACGATTTCGCCAAAGTGCCAGATGCAAGCAACATGTGTTTTGGCATAGTGGTTTCTGAATGGAATCATGAAATCACAGGTTCACTTCTCAATGGATGCGTTTCCACGCTGGAGAAACATGGTGCATTATCAGAGAACATTCATGTAAAGACTGTGCCCGGCAGTTTCGAACTCATTTACGGAGCTCACCAGATGACACTCAATGGAGGCTACGATGCTATCATCATTTTAGGATGTGTTATCAAAGGCGAAACTCCCCATTTCGATTACATTTGTCAAGGCGTGACAACAGGCATTGCCAGACTAAATGCCACAAGTGAAATTCCTGTAGTTTATGGACTGCTTACGACCAACGACCTTCAGCAGGCTCAAGATCGTGCAGGAGGCAAATATGGAAACAAAGGTGACGAATGCGCTGTAGTTGCTATCAAAATGGCAAAGTTCTAAAAATCAGTTATATTATATCGAAATTTTCACAAGGTTGAAAGCAAAATGCTTTCAACCTTGTGATTTTTTGGGCTTCCACTCATCTCATACTGATTCGTTCTTCTATATGCATCAGAAATGGATAACTTTTTTATTAAAACAGGAAAGACAAAGTATGACAATATAATAAATAATGTATAACATTGTATTGTTAGATAATACTTTTCGATAGTTAAGATGTATTGTTCCGCGATTGATGAGCTATTGAATGGTGGCAGAATATGTTATATAAAAAAAGATGAGGGTATCTATTCTTGAAACTTATGCTGCCAACATGAAAAAAGTACCATTATTCCCGAGCAAGAGAATTATAGATTGTTAGAAAAGCTTTCTTTTTTCATAAATAAAACTCTCTTTTATATATAATGGAGAGCAAAAAAGAAGAAAAAATTTGCATAATAGACAAAATCTTCGTAAATTTGCAGACGATTTAAAGATTACCCCTTCGTTTCAATTCACGAAACGATATCAATCATTAAAATAATTCTATTAATATTCAACGCATAATATATTTATGTATAGTAAGGACGAACTATTATCAAAGAGTATCTCCGAATTAGGAGATATAGCTAAAGAACTGGGCGTAGATATCAACTCAAATAAAGACCAAGAGGCTATTGTTTATGCCATTCTTGACCAGCAGGCCATTACCGAGGGGAACAAGAATCCACTTGGAACAAAGCGCCGTCGCACAAGAATAGTGAAGAAAGATACTGACCGAGTCTATTCTGTGAAAGGCAAAGAGGGCGAAAATTTTGACTTAAAGAAAAACAAAACTGCTGGAACCGTTGAGCAAGTTCCACTTTTCAAAGAAATTCCTGCAGAGCCCATAGAGTCTGTAACCGAGGAAAATCCAGAACCCGCACCAGCCACAAACAATGAAGTGACAACAGAAGAGACTCCGGTAGCAAAGACACCCAAGAAACGAACCAGAAAGACCAAGGCTGAAAAAGAGGCCGAAGCTGCTAAGAATGAGGTTGCCAAAGAGCCAGAGGAGGAAAAGGTAGAAAAGGAGGAAGAACAAATGTTGGTGAATGAGGAAACAAGAGCCGATGTTCAAGAGGACACTCAAGAATCTGAAATGTTGAGCGAGACTGAGCCCACCAATATGAACATGGTTCCAGAAGCCGAATTCTCATCCACAGAACAAGAAGGCAATGAAGACGAGGAAAATCTTATTGCCCAATTACAAGAAAAAGTGAATGCTCACAACAACGGCACAGACAATTCGGTGGATAGAAACGAACCTGGCATTTGGGAAGGTGACCCAGGAGATGGCACTGATTTCATCACTATCGTTGACTTACCCATCGAAGACCAAGCAGCTATGCCAACCTTCGATATGTTCGACAACCCCACCACACCCATCCAACATATGACAGAAGGGTATCGCACCCCTGCCACAGCTATAGAAAACAGCTTCGACTTCACCGACATCATCTCAGCAAACGGAGTACTTGAAGTAATGCCCGATGGATACGGGTTCCTTCGTTCTAGCGATTACAATTATCTGTCTTCTCCCGATGATGTCTATATATCTGTTGCACAAATCAAACGCTACGGTTTGAAAACAGGTGATGTTGTGGAGTGCCGGGTTAGACCACCGAAGGACGGAGAAAAATATTTCCCACTGACAAGTGTAGAAAAAATAAATGGAAGGATTCCCGCAGAAGTGAGAGACAGAATCCCATTCGAACATCTCACTCCTCTGTTCCCTGACGAGAAATACACTCTATGCGGAGACCAATCCACTACAAATCTTTCTACCCGCGTTGTCGATCTATTCGCCCCAATCGGAAAAGGCCAAAGAGCACTGATTGTAGCACAGCCCAAGACAGGTAAGACCATTCTGATGAAAGACATTGCCAACGCTATCGCTGCCAATCATCCTGAAGCATACCTGATGATGCTTCTCATCGATGAAAGACCTGAAGAGGTTACCGATATGGCACGTACAGTAAATGCCGAGGTGATTGCTTCAACATTTGACGAACCAGCAGAAAGACACGTCAAAATAGCAGGCATTGTTTTGGAGAAAGCCAAACGAATGGTTGAATGTGGCCATGATGTAGTCATATTCCTCGATTCTATAACGCGTCTGGCCAGAGCATACAACACAGTAGCTCCTGCAAGTGGAAAGGTTCTTACAGGTGGTGTTGACGCCAACGCATTGCAGAAGCCCAAACGTTTCTTCGGCGCTGCTAGAAATATTGAAGGGGGCGGGTCACTGACCATCATTGCTACTGCTTTGATTGACACTGGCTCAAAAATGGACGAAGTTATCTTCGAAGAATTCAAGGGTACTGGCAACATGGAGCTTGTTCTCGACCGCTCACTGAGCAACAAACGTATTTTCCCGGCGGTTAATCTGGTTCTTTCAAGCACACGTCGTGATGATCTTCTCCAAGACAAGACAACCCTTGACCGCATGTGGATACTCCGTAAATACATTGCTGACATGAATCCAATAGAGGCGATGAACACTATTCACGACAGCATGCAGCGTACACACAATAACGACGAGTTCCTTCTCTCCATGAATTCATAAAAAAACAACGAATTATTTGGAGATAAGCATAAAAAACAGTAACTTTGCAACCGCTTTTCAGGGTTCCGTAGCTCAGTTGGATTAGAGCAACAGCCTTCTAAGCTGTGGGTCCAGGGTTCGAATCCCTGCGGAATCACTGATTTGGGGAAAGAAAAAGGCATTCATTTGACAATGAACGCCTTTTTTTGTTAAAGCATGTCAAAAAAAATCACAACGTATTGATAAATAACGTATCTTTACGCCAAAATATTTTTATCTTCTTAATTATTAACTAAAAACACAAAACATGAAGAAAATCTTTTTGATGGCAGTTGCTGCAGCTGCATTTGTATTCACAAGTTGTGGAAACAACAAGGCACAAGCCCCTGTAGAAGAGGCTGTTGATTCAACAGAAGTAGCTCTTGAAGAAGCAAACACTGCTGCCGATGAGGTTATCGCCACATTGACAGATGCTACAGATGCCAATGCAATTCAAACCGCATTAGAGACAATCAAGACAAAGGTTACAGAATTCCTCGCTAAGAATCCAGAGATTGCCAAGGAGTATCTTGCAAAAGTTCAGGGTTTCTTGAAAGAAAATGCCGACAAGATTAAGGCTGTTGTTGGTGGAAATGCTGCTGTAGCTGGATTAATCGACACGGTTAATGCCATCCCAAGCGAGAGTGTTGACGCTCTGATGAATGCTGGTGATGCATTGAAGGCATTTGGTATTGATGCTGCTTCTTTCGCAGGTAATGCTGTTAATGCTGCCGGCGATGCTATTGGCAACGCTGTAGAGAATGCAAAAGATGCTACTGTTGACGCAGCCAACAATGTGAAGGATGCTGCCGTTGAGAAAGCAAATGATGCTGTAAACACTGCCAAAGAGAAAACTGGAGAAGCCATTGACAAGGCCGCTGGTGACGTTAAGAAGAAATTAGGCCTCTAATCTTTCTCCAAGCACTGAATACAAAAATCCGCAGCCAAATGGTTGCGGATTTTTGTATTTATATATTTCGAATTGATAATCTTCACCTGATTCTATCCATCGATCTCACCAGACGCTCATCTGCTATAATACCCTTATGTGCCAAGAAGTGCATTACGATTGAGACAAATGGCAAACATGCCGCAATTTCGGGAACAAACTCCGAATGCAGTTCTCCGCCCTTTGTAAATGCAAATATCGAATAAACGATGAGCCATCCTAACAGCAAAACCATATTAAATAGACACATCCGCGCCTGGAGCCTACGATTGCGGTAGAGAAAAATAGCAAATAGAGCAATTGGACAGGAAACCAGCAAAATGGCAAACAGTGCCCAAACACTAAAATCACGACCACCATCCCCATTCGCAATCCACAGATTGAACATTTCAGAAGGCATACCCATGGTTTCGGGAACAAATCTTCCAATAGGCAGGCACAAACAGATGATGTTCAATACTGCAGCAATAAGCAGATAAACGGTTTGCTTGCGTTGTATCATTAGTCCTGAGATTCTTTAGAAGGGTCACGGAAATACACCTGTCCCGTAATAAATTCCTGTGTTGCCAGAAGCGATGCCTTAGGCAATTTCTCATAATAACGAGATATCTCTATCTGCTCACGATTCTCAAAAACTTCCTCCAAAGAATCATTATAAGAAGCGAATTCTGCCAACTTCTTGCTCAAATCTTGCTTAATCTCGGCAGAAATCTGATTTGCTCGCTTGGAAATGATAGCAACACTCTCATAAATGTTGCCGGTTTCCTTGCAAAGATCCATAATGTTTCGTGTAACGGTATTCACCGGTGCTTTTGATTTCTTGTAATCCATCTTTATCTGATAATTAATTGTTTGTTTCTGTCTCCAAAGCATCATCAGTCTCTTCGCTTGTATATTTCTTACAAACGGCAATGTACTTCTCTGCAAGCTTGCGGTCTTTGCTGTCAGGATACTCATTGATGAATCCATAACATTCATCCTCAGCATCGCGATAGCGCTCTATACGTTTTGATTGCACACTCTGCTCGGCAAGTTCGAACTTGCTCTTCATTATCAACAAGGCAAAGTCCTCGCGCATGCTGCTATAAGGATAATCCTTCAGCGCATTCTGAGCCGTTATGATACATGCTTGATAGTTGCTGCCACCTGTAAGGCAGTTGCCAAAATAGGGACCAAGATTATAATACAACTGAGCTGACAGAAGTTCCTTCTTTACCAACTTGTTCTGCAACTCAATAAGCCTTTGCTGAGCCTGCGATTTCATTGCAGCGTCTGGATACAAATCCATAAACTCCTGAAAGGCTGTGATGGCGTTGATAGTGGCAGTTTGGTCTAACCGAGGTTCTGGAGTACTCATGAACAAGCTCTCACCTACATAATAGGAAGCCATTTCAGCATATACGCCTTTTGGATAGGACTGATGGTATTTCTTGAAATATTCTGCTGCGGTTTCGTAATCCTTCATGCAATATTCCGCCATAGCCAGCATATAAAGGGACTCTTGAGCATTCTCCGTTCCTTTCAGCATGGTCACCATCTCTTGAAGCAAAGTGGCAGCACGCTGATATTTTTGATTGGCAAAACACTCTTTGGCATATTCGTATTTATAATCGTAATTCTGCGACTTATAAATCTGGTTGAACTCATGAGCACAACCAGAGAGCATCAAAAGCGCAAAGGCCGAAACCAGAATATTCTTTATTATCTTCATATCAAAGTGCAAAGATACTTCAAATTCTACGAATTGCAAAGTGAAGAGTTAGTTTTTTAGCAAAAAATTGCTATAGATTAGTTCTTTTTTAGTAATTTTGCAAATATGAATTTCAAGTTAACTTCAAAATATACACCGACAGGAGACCAACCGGAAGCCATCAAACAATTGGTAAATGGCATTGAGGATGGAGAGAAATCGCAGGTTCTCTTGGGTGTAACCGGTTCGGGAAAAACTTTCACAGTGGCCAATGTCATTGCAAAAGTAAACAAGCCAACACTCATACTAAGCCACAACAAAACACTTGCCGCACAATTATATTCGGAAATGAAAGGTTTTTTTCCGGATAATGCAGTGGAATATTATGTGTCCTATTATGATTACTATCAGCCAGAGGCATATCTTCCACAAACCGACACTTATATTGAAAAAGATTTGGCCATCAACGATGAGATTGACCGATTGCGCCTCTCTGCCGTATCATCTTTACTTTCAGGCAGAAAAGACGTCATCGTGGTTTCATCTGTCTCATGCATTTACGGAATGGGAGGTCCTGTTGCAATGGCCAACAGCGTCATTACACTGAAGAAAGGACAAAAGCTCGACCGCAATGCCTTTCTGAGAAGACTCGTCGACGCTCTTTACGTCAGAAACGACATTGAGCTGAAACGAGGCAATTTCAGAGTGAAAGGGGAAACAGTCGATGTCTTCATGGCTTATAGCGACAACATATTGAGAGTCACATGGTGGGATGACGAAATAGACTCTATAGAGGAGCTCGACCAATTCAATTACCATAGGCTAGCTTCATTTGAAGAATATCAGATATATCCCGCCAACCTGTTTGTCACTTCCAAGGAACAAACCGAAAGTGCCATCAGGGCAATACAAGACGATTTGGTTGAGCGAGTAGACTATTTCAACGAAATCGGAGATACCATCAAAGCCCAACGTATCAAGGAGCGCGTAGAGTACGACATGGAAATGATCAAAGAACTCGGACACTGCTCCGGCATAGAGAACTACAGCCGATATTTCGATGGAAGGAAGGCAGGAGAACGCCCTTATTGCTTATTCGATTTCTTTCCAGAAGACTATCTTCTGGTCATTGACGAGAGCCATGTAAGTGTTCCCCAAATCAATGCAATGTATGGCGGCGACCGAGCACGCAAGACCAATTTGGTGGAGTATGGTTTTCGTCTGCCTGCTGCTTTCGACAACCGTCCTCTGCGATTTGACGAGTTCAAACAGATGATCAATCAGGTCATTTATGTTTCTGCTACACCTGCCGACTATGAATTGCAAGAAGCCGGTGGCGTGGTGGTTGAACAGTTGATACGTCCCACTGGTCTGCTCGATCCAGAGATTGTGGTCCGTCCGAGTGAGAATCAGATTGACGACCTGATGGACGAGATTATAACAAGGAGCAAACACAACGAGAGAATATTGGTGACAACGCTTACCAAAAGAATGGCCGAGGAGCTTACCGAACTCCTGTTGAACAATGGCATTCGTGCCAATTATATACACAGCGATGTGGCCACTCTCGACAGAGTGAAGATTATGAGTGACTTGCGTGCCGGATTATTTGATGTTTTGGTTGGCGTCAATCTGTTACGCGAAGGTCTCGACCTTCCAGAAGTATCGCTTGTGGCTATTCTTGATGCCGACAAAGAAGGATTCCTCCGTTCCCATCGTTCTCTCACACAGACGGCAGGAAGAGCTGCACGAAACGTAAACGGCATGGTAATCATGTATGCCGACACAATCACCCAGAGCATGCAACTCACCATTGATGAAACATCCCGTAGAAGAGCCAAACAATTGAAATACAACGAGGAGCACGGCATTACCCCACACCAGATTATAAAGGAAATCAAACAAGACACATTCCAACGAGCAACAACCGAAGCAGACGCTGTCAACAGGAAGAAGAAATCTCCCACATCCTACAGCCCATATATCGAACCAGATTCAATGGAAATGGCTGCCGATCCGATTGTTCGCAAGATGAGTAGTGAACAGCTACGCAAGAGCATCGACAACACTACCAAGCTGATGAAGCAAGCGGCCAAGAATCTTGATTTCATACAGGCTGCACAATATCGCGACGAAATCATCAGGCTGCAAGCCCTCCTTGACAAGGAAAAGACCGATTAGGGGCAGAAGGCCTTTCTGGAAGGCATCTCTGTTGAAGACTGCTACAAGACCACGGACTGACCTGCATAACTGTGAGCTGAATAATATCGTCCGAGTCACTACCTTACAACTTCACCACAGCTTTACACAACAATCTTATAACAAACAATTAGAGCGACTCTTTCGAGTCGCTCTTCTGTACACCCGCAGGGGTTCGAACCCTGGACACCCTGATTAAGAGTCAGGTGCTCTACCAACTGAGCTACGGGTGCATTTTTGCATTTGGAACCCTGTTCCTGAAATGCGGTGCAAAGGTACAATGTTTTTTTTAATACGCCAAATAAATCGGCATGTTTTTTCACATTCTCCTTTTTATCTTCATTGTCTCAATGAAGTCGGGGTGACAGGATTCGAACCTGCGACACCCTGGTCCCAAACCAGGTGCGCTACCGGGCTGCGCTACACCCCGTTGCATTAGCTTTTTCAAGCCTCAGCAAATTTAATTTGCTTACGAATGAAGAATTCTGAGACCTATGCCCACCGGCTCTTTTGCAAATGCGGGTGCAAAGGTACACACTTTTTTCTATTCCTGCAAATTTTTAACCGATTATTTTAGAATATTCTGCTCTTTAAATACTCTCTTCAATGCTTGAACGGCACGTTCCACCTGTTCTTCAGTGTGAGTAGCCATCAATGCAAAACGAACCAAAGTATCTTGTGGGGCACAAGCTGGCGGTATTACCGGGTTGATGAACACGCCTGCATCGAATGCCAACTTGGTCACCAAGAATGTTTTCTCCACATCGTGAACATAAAGAGGAATGATTGGACTTTCGGTTTCACCGATTTCAAATCCCTCCTCACGGAAACGACGAAGAGCATAGCGAGTAACCTTCCAAAGGGCCTCAATTCTCTCCGGTTCCTGCTGAATGATGTGCAACGCTTCCATAGCTGCAGCAGTAGCGGCAGGTGTGTTGCTGGCACTGAAAATATAAGTGCGGCAGAAATGGCGCAGGAAATTGATGGTGTCCGCATCGGAAGCGATGAAGCCGCCAATGCTAGCCAAACTCTTTGAGAAGGTTCCCATAATGAGGTCAACCTCATCGGTTAGTCCGAAATGGTCGCAAACGCCCCTACCCTGCTTTCCGAACACTCCTATACCATGAGCCTCGTCCACCATCACAGCCACATTGCTGTATTTATGTTTCAGCTCAATAATTTCAGGAAGCTTGGCAAGATCGCCTTCCATCGAGAATACTCCATCCACTATAATCAACTTGACACCCTCTTCAGGCAAGCTTTGAAGCACACGCTCCAAATCTTCCATATCGTTATGCTTATAATGAAGCGGCTTGGCAAAAGATAGCCTGCGTCCGTCAACAATACTTGCATGGTCGCGGTCATCACAGATGATATAGTCGCCTTTGCCCACCACCATGGCTATCACACCTTGGTTGACAGAGAATCCGGTAGAAAAACAAAGACAATCTTCCTTGTGAATGTATTCTGATATTTCTTTTTCTAATTGTACGTGCAAATCGAGCGTACCATTCAAGAATCGGCTTCCAGCACATCCTGAGCCATATTTATCGAGGGCCTCCTTAGCTTTCTTGATAATACGCTCATCACCTGTAAGACCGGTATAAGCATTAGAACCGAACATCAGAACCCTGTGACCCTCCATGTCTACTTCTGTTCCCTGCTTACTGGTAATGGCCCTGAAATAGGGATACACACCTTGAGCCATGAACTTCTGAGGTTCGCGGTACAGCTTGTATCTTTCTTGTAAAACTCCCATATTAATATAGGTGTATAATTAACATTAAATGTAACAGGCTGCAAAGATACGAAAAAATACTTAATCTGCCCATTTTTTTTCAAGAAAATTGCATTTTAATTGTAAGATTATCTTTATTTGCGAAAAATAGTTAACATTCAACCAACGTGAAAGAATTGGCAAGACACCAAATTGAAGGCATCATCGAAAGAAAGCAGAACTTCCTATATATGTCGCAAATATCACATCATAATCACACAGACATGTCGCGTAAATGATGCTTCTGAAGGGTTCCGACAATGGCTGAAACCACCACTAGCCTCACAAGAAATTCGTTAATCTTCCATAATCATTTCTATATTTCAGCTTTATTTCGTATTTTTGCACCCGACTTTAAGAATGAAACGAATAGCATTTATCATGAACCCAATTTCGGGAACGGTGAAAAAAGCCGGAATCCCGAAAATGATAAAGGAGAGCCTCGACCAACAGCTCTTCGAATACAGCATATTAGAAACCGAATATGCAGGCCATGCCGTTGAACTGGCAAAGCACGAAAAGGAAAAAGGAACCGACATTGTTGTCGCCGTGGGAGGCGACGGAACGGTAAACGAAGTGGCTCGTTCGCTCGTGCAATCCGACACTGCCCTCGGCATTCTTCCATGCGGTTCGGGCAACGGATTGGCACGCCACTTGATGCTGCCGATGGATCTTCGCAAGAGCATTGAGGTAATCAACCAATGCCAAATACACAAACTCGACTACGGAATCATCAACAACATTCCCTTCTTTTGCACTTGCGGAATGGGGTTCGACGCATTCATCAGCATGAAATTCGCCGAAGCCGGCAAACGCGGAAAACTCACATATATTGAAAATGTGCTCAAAGAAGGGCTCACCTACAAGCCCGAAACCTACCAGATTGAGGACGAAAGCGGCACAACCATACATAAGGCGTTCCTCATTTCATGCGCCAATGCCTCACAATACGGCAACAATGCCTATATCGCCCCACAGGCATCAATGAGCGACGGGCTGCTCGACATTATCATCATGGAGCCTTTCGACGCTTTGGAAGCGCCACAAGTGGCCATCGAAATGATGAACAAGACACTTGACAAGAACCAGAAAATAAAGACATTCAAGACAAAGCACCTGCACATCCACCGCAAGCAGGCCGGATGGATTCACTACGACGGCGACCCGATTATGACCGATGCTGATGTAGACATCCAAATGGTCAGCAAGGGCATCAACGTGGTTGTGAACCCAGATGCTGACAAGACACGGCGCCGACCCAACTTGGTACAGAACGCTTTCAGTGAATTCTTCAGCGACCTCAATGCCATGAGGGAAGACATCACCCGGCAAAGCCGCCACATCCAAGCCATGAACAAGGTTCTTCTCAGAAGGCTGAAGAATCTGGAATAAGAGGCTGACATGTGCAAACAGATAAACAAAACATTGTAAAGTTTTATTCAATTTCCTATCTTCTTTATAACATTTTATTCCATTTGGATTGTCATTTGCGTTCTCGACAAAGAATGTTTCAAAACATACAGAATTAGCAACAAGAACCGTACATATAAGATGTACAAGCTGTACATATAAGATGTACAAGTTGTACATATAAGATGTACAACTGCAATAAATAACCTAAGAATAAACAAGGAAAATACGCCCAGTGAGCATTCTGTAGGATTCACGTCTGCATTTGAACAGAAAATGCAGACTATAAATTTATGTAAAAGTCTTTTACCAGCCTATTATATTGCTCGGAATGAATCACCAAATCGGATGATTGAACCACTTCAGAAGGATGATGTCTGAACGCAAGCAAATAGCGCTTCGGAGGTTTGTGGGCTACAGTTCGCACCGAACAGATACGCGAAAGGAAGAATCCCCACATCACAGACTCGGTTTCGAAGGCCGAACGGCAATCGGCAGGTATGACAACAGAGAATTCTCCATCGCTGCTCAAGAGTCTGTCTACTGCTTGAAACAAATCGCCATAAGACAAAGTGTCACTATGCCGAGCCAGATTTCTCTTCAAATCGGGACTGCTCAACGAATGCTGGAAAAAGGGGGGATTGCTAACGATGCAGTCAAAAGAGTGTATTTCCCCTTCTGGAGTATAGGTCTGTATGGCACTTTCACAAATAGAGACGCGCGCCTTGAAAGGAGACAAAGCCACATTTTGTCTTGCCTGTTCGCAGGCATCATGGTCGATTTCAACTCCAACGACCTGTCCTTGAGGAAACCGCTGGGCTAACATGAGCGAAACGAGAGCAGTGCCCGAGCCAATGTCGAGCATGCAACGGCCACCGTTTGCCCACGCTCCCAAGAGCACTCCGTCGGTGCCCACCTTCATGGCACACTTGTCCTGCCATACGGTGAATTGCTTGAAGCGAAAGAAATCATTCGACATATCAGGTGCAAAAATAAGGAAAAAAACCGAGACTTAACACCTAATTAATTTTTATTATCAATTCCACATACCATATTATCAAATAAAAGTAGTACCTTTGCATCCCAAATGAAAAAAGGAATATATGAAAAGAAATCAGAATAACAACGTTTTCTCCATGATTGCCGACTATGAGGGAGATATTTCCAAACTCTTTGAAGACGGACAGGAGGGAGAGCTCCCCCTGCTTATCACCAGAAATCTTGTGCTTTTCCCAGGGGTTGTCACGCCCATCATGGTGGGAAGGAGTGCCAGCATCAATCTCGTGAACAAGCTGAAAGAGTATCCAGACACCATCTTTGCAGTGTTCTCTCAAAAAGACGCCAATGTGGAAAATCCAAGCAGAACAGACATATACGACTTCGGTGTGTTCGCTCGCGTCATCCGTGTCCTTGAGCTTCCCGGTCCCGGCAACAACATGTCGGTCATCGTGCAGTCGTTAGGTCGCTGCAAACTGGGAAGCCTCACAAGCCAAAGCCCTCACTACAACGGTATAGTTGTGAAACAGCCCGAAGTCATTCCAGATGATAATGACCCCGTGTTTTCCACAGCCGTTGAAGACTTGAGGAAAAATGTGGTGGACTTTGTGAAGCAAAACGAAGAAATCCCCGACGAAGCCCAATTCGCCATTCAGAACATTAACAACAACCTGATATTGCTCAACTTCATATGCTCGAGCATGCCGTTCGACATCAGCGAGAAAATGAAACTGCTGGAGGAGAGCAACTTGAAGGAACGTGTGATCAACGTTCTTAAAATCATGCACCGCGAGCAACAGCTCATGGAACTGAAACAAGACATCCGAACAAAGACACGCGAAGACCTCGACGAACAACAACGCGAGTATTTCCTGCAACAACAAATCAAGAACATCAAGGAGGAGTTAGGCAATGGCGAAGGCTCCCCCGAACGCAAGGAATTGCTCGACAAGGCCCTGAAGAAGAAATGGAGCAAAGAGGTGGAAGCCACTTTCCTGAAAGAAATTGACAAACTGGATATGCTCAACCAGCAGTCGCCCGAGTATAGCGTACAGCTGAACTACCTTCAAACCATGGTTTCGCTCCCTTGGGGTGAGTACACACAAGACGACTTGAATCTTTCGAGAGCACAGAAAATACTCGACAAGGACCATTACGGAATGGAGAAGGTGAAGGAGCGCATATTGGAATACATGGCTGTACTCAGTCTTCGCGGCGACCTGAAATCGCCCATCATCTGCCTCTACGGTCCTCCGGGAGTTGGCAAAACGTCTTTAGGCAAGAGCATTGCCCAAGCCATGAAGCGCAAATACATCCGCATTTCGTTGGGAGGCATGCACGATGAATCGGAAATACGTGGGCACCGCCGCACCTATGTGGGAGCTATGCCCGGTCGTATCATCAAGGCCATACAGAAGGCAGGTTCGTCTAATCCGGTCTTTGTCCTCGACGAGATAGACAAGGTGACACAGAACACTATCAACGGAGACCCCTCATCGGCCATGCTTGAAGTGCTCGACCCTGAGCAGAACTATGCTTTCCACGACAACTATCTTGACGTGGACTACGACTTGTCGAAGGTGTTGTTCATTGCAACAGCCAACGACCTGAACACCATACCTCGTCCTCTGCTCGACCGAATGGAAATCATCGAGGTGAATGGGTATATCACAGAAGAGAAAATAGAGATAGCAAAGCGCCATCTCATTCCAAAAGAGAAAGAGAACACAGGTCTGAACAAAGACAAGAAACTGCAGTTCACGAAAGCAGCCACTGAAAAAATAATAGAACAATATACACGTGAGAGCGGTGTCAGACAGCTTGAAAAACAAATAAACAAAGCCCTGCGCAAATTGGCTTTCATCAAGGCAAAAGACGGAGCACTGCCCTACGAGAAGATTTCTCCAAACGAAATAGAAAGCCTGCTGGGCAAGCCGCCATTCTATCGCGACATCTACCAAGGTAATGAATACGCTGGAGTGGTGACAGGATTGGCATGGACCAGCGTAGGTGGCGAGATACTGTTCATCGAGACAAGCCTCAGCAAAGGAAAAGGCTCGAAACTCACCCTGACGGGCAATCTTGGCGATGTGATGAAAGAGAGTGCCGTGCTGGCTCTTGAATATGTCAAGGCACACGCCGAAACGCTCAACATCGACTATCGCATCTTTGACAATTGGAACATACACATTCACGTTCCAGAAGGCGCGACGCCCAAAGACGGTCCCTCGGCTGGTATCACCATCGCCACATCCATTGCTTCGGCACTCACCCAGCGCAAAGTGCGTAAGAACACAGCCATGACTGGCGAAATAACACTTCGTGGGAAAGTGCTGCCCGTTGGCGGAATCAAAGAAAAGATTCTTGCCGCCAAGCGCGCTGGCATCACCGACATCGTGATGTGTAAAGACAACAAGAAAGATATCGACGAGATTCCCGATGTGTATCTCAAGGGAGTTGAATTCCATTATGTGGAAAACGTGCAAGATGTGTGGGATTTTGCCCTTACCGACGAAATTGTAAGCCATCCTGTTCCTTTCACCATTGAAGAAGAAAAGAAATGACTTTTGAGTTACAACACACCGACCCGGCAAGCGATGCACGAACGGGGCTCATCACAACCGCCCACGGACAAATAGAGACACCCATCTTCATGCCTGTGGGAACGGCAGGTTCCGTTAAAGGTGTGCATTTCAGTGAATTGCGCGAGCAGGTTAAAGCACAAATCATACTCGGAAACACCTATCACCTGTATCTGCGTCCAGGTCTCGAAGTGCTTAGGAAAGCAGGGGGGCTGCACCGCTTCAACACATGGGACAGGCCCATACTAACCGATAGTGGTGGATTCCAGGTGTTCTCGCTGACAGGAATAAGGAAATTGCGCGAGGAAGGTTGCGAATTCCGTTCGCATATCGATGGTTCCAAACACATCTTCACGCCCGAAAACGTGATTGACACTCAGCGTGTAATTGGCGCAGATATTATGATGGCTTTCGACGAATGCCCTCCAGGACAAAGCGACTATCAATATGCTAAGGACAGTTTGAAACTGACACAACGATGGCTTGACCGATGCCTCAAGAGATTTGAAGAGACTTCCCCACTCTACGGATACGACCAATGCCTGTTCCCTATCGTTCAAGGATGTACTTACAAAGACCTGCGCACCGAGGCAGCAAAGTATATAGCCGACAAAGGAGCCGACGGCAATGCCATTGGCGGTCTGGCCGTGGGCGAGCCAACGGAGGTAATGTACGAGATGATAGAAGTGGTTAACGGCATCCTTCCAAAAGACAAGCCCAGATATCTGATGGGTGTGGGAACGCCACAAAACATATTGGAAGCCATCGAACGAGGTGTCGACATGTTCGACTGCGTGATGCCGACCCGAAACGGACGGAATGCCATGTTGTTCACCTACGAAGGAACCATGAACATGCGAAACAAGAAGTGGGAAGCAGACTTCTCACCCATTGACCCTGAAGGATGCCTGATAGACAGGATCCACTCGAAAGCCTATCTGCACCATCTCTTCAAAGCACAGGAACTGTTGGCCATGCAGATTGCCAGCATACACAATCTGTCGTTCTACCTCCGACTTGTGGGCGATGCACGCAAACATATCGAACAAGGCGATTTTGTTCAGTGGAAAGCTGGCGTTATTGATAATCTTGGGCGAAGAGTATGACAGGAATACAGAAGAATAAGTGAGTGTGATGGAATACAAAAGAATTAGAAAACACCGCAAATTGCTGAAAGCAGGAAGATGGTTCAACAGGAATCTTCACTGGCTGGTCGCGGCTTGGTCGTGGCTGGCTCATCATGCGCGCGTACTTGCAAGAAAGCTAAACAGAATCAATCCATTGCGCTTTCTGAAAAAACTCGACTGGTATATCATCCGGAAATTCATTGGTACTTATTTCTTTGCTATTGCATTGATAATCAGTATCTCCATCGTCTTTGACTTTAATGAGAATCTTGCGAAGTTCACACAATACCATGCACCATTCCGGGCTATCGTCGTGGACTATTACATGAATTTCGTTCCCTATTTCGCAAACCTGTTCAGTCCTCTTTTTGTATTTATTGCCGTTATTTTCTTCACATCAAAACTGGCGGGCAATTCTGAAATTATTTCCATGCTTGCAGCCGGCGTTAGCTTCAAAAGGCTATTGCGGCCTTACATGATTTCTGCCGCCTTCATCTCGCTGCTGACATTCTATCTGGGTTCATACGTCATTCCCAAAGGAACTATTATACGCCAGAATTTTGAATCGATGTATAAGAACAAGCGAAAGAACACGTCGGCTGAGAATGTCCAGTTGCAAGTGGGAAAAGGCATTATAGCCTATATTCAGCATTACGACAACACCATGAAGAAGGGATATGGCTTTTGTCTTGACAAGTTTGAGAACAAGAAACTGGTGAGCCATCTCACAGCACAGGAGATTCAATACGACACCATCAGCGACTCAAAGCATCACTGGAAAGCCACCCAATGGAGAATCAGGGAACTGAAAGGTCTGAGGGAGAAAATAACAAGCGGTGCCAAGCTGGACACAACCATTATGATGGAGCCCACCGACTTGGTGTTCTCCAAAGGTCAGCAGGAGACATTCACCAGCCCACAACTGCGTGAATATATCAGCAAGCAAATAGACAGGGGGTCGGGCAATGTGGTGCAATATGAAGTGGAATACCACAAACGAATAGCATCTTCATTTGCATCTTTTATCCTAACCACCATTGGCGTGTCGCTATCGTCCAGAAAGCGAAAAGGCGGAATGGGACTGTATCTGGGCATAGGCCTTGCATTGAGTTTTGGATACATCATGCTCCAAACCGTCAGCTCTACATTCGCCATCAATGCCAATCTGCCACCTATGCTTGCAGCTTGGATACCCAATATTATATTTGCTGTTGTAGCATGGTTCTGCTACAGAAAAGCACCTAATTAACTTATTTATCTTTGTAAGCCATTAATATGGATTTTTATGATTTAGATCTCAACGATAACACGCTCGACGCACTGGATGCCATGAATTTCAAAACCTGTACTCCCGTGCAGGAAAAATGTATTCCAGAAATACTCAATGGGAAAGATTTGTTGGGCGTTGCACAAACCGGAACAGGAAAAACAGCAGCCTATCTGCTTCCTATACTTAGCATGCTGGACGACGGCAGCTATACTTACCCCAATGGCAAGCATACTGTTTTCCCAAAAGATGCCATCAACTGCGTTGTGATGAGTCCCACAAGGGAACTTGCCCAACAAATAGACCAGGCCATGCAAGGCTTTGCATATTATATGCCGGAGGTAAGCAGTCTTGCTGTCTATGGCGGAAACGACGGAAACCGATACGACCAGGAATTCAAGAGTATGAAAATGGGTGCGGACGTTATCATTGCCACCCCCGGCAGACTACGCAGCCACATTAAGATGGGGAACGTAGATCTTTGCAAAGTATCGTTTTTCATTCTCGATGAAGCAGACAGAATGCTCGACATGGGATTCAGTGATGACATTCTTGCCATTGCAAAACTACTTCCGAAAGACTGTCAGATCATTATGTTTTCTGCCACGATGCCTGACAAAATAGAAGATCTGGCAAAGACTCTCCTCAAGAATCCCGCTATCGTGAAATTGGCGGTGAGCAAGCCTGCAGAAAAAATAAAGCAAAGCGCCTACGTTTGTCACGAGACGCAAAAACTCCGAATCATTCATCATCTGTTCAAAAACAATGAACTGAAACGTGTCATTGTCTTCTCCGGAAGTAAATTGAAAGTGAAGGATATCTATCGTGAACTATTCACAATGGGTATCAATTGCGGAGAAATGCACTCTGACCTCAGCCAAAGTGAGCGCGATGACGTCATGCACAAGTTCAAGAACGGCCATTTGGATGTACTGGTGGCAACCGACATTGTGGCAAGAGGAATTGACATTGACGACATTGCCATGGTTATCAACTACGACGTTCCCCATGACGCTGAAGACTATGTCCACCGTATAGGACGAACTGCCCGTGCCAACCGCGATGGAGCGGCCATCACTCTCGTCAGAGGATGGGAAATCAAGGATTTCATATACATAGAGAAATTCTTGGGGAAAACCATCGAGAAGATTCCTTTACCTAACGGCATGGAAGGCCCAGAATACAAACCTCTGACAAAAAGAACAGGCAGAGCAGTATTCCATCGTCACAACCACAACAAGGACCAACGCTCATCAAAGAAATATAGAAAGAAGAAAACTTCCGGGCCTCGGAAACCTACAACAGGAAACAGTTCAAAACAGGAAAGGACATGATTGGAGAAGCCGACAAGCAGAAGTTGGTTGGCTAAAAGAATGCTGATGCAAACAATTTACATAATGATGCGGGTTTTGCGATAATTCTCGCGAAACTCGCTTGGTGAGCACCCTTTCTTACGTTTGAATATACGATTGAAATTGCTCAGGTTATTGAAGCCGCAATCGAAACTGATTTCTGAGATACTGTGCCCCGTATCCACTAACATTCTCGCTGCATAGCCAAGACGGATGTCAATAATATAGTCACTCAAATTCCTGCCAGTATGCAATTTGAAGAAACGACTGAATGCACTTGGACTCATGCCTGCGATGCTGGCCAACTGAGCAAGCCTTATCTCATCCATGTAGTTCTTGGCAATAAAGTTTTTCACTTTTAATATTCTGCGCGAATCGTCTTCTACAGCCACCTTGGCATAACTCGACGATGCCAAGGTACGGGCGCCTTCACATCTGGACAACTCATACAAAATGGTGAGGAACTGTCTGAGGGCATAGAAACTGTCTTCAATCTGACTGAGATTATCGATATCTTTATAGACACGCATAATGGCGCTCAGGGGAAAAGCGAGTCCCTTGCGCGCCTCATTCATCATTCTACGTACAGATATAAAAGGATTGCGACAGAAGATGGAATCCTCACCCATGCCAAAGTCGAACTGTATGGTCACTTCCCGAATATCTTCACTCTTGCAAGTGTTCTGTTCCCAAACATGCTCAAGGTCAGCACTAGTAATCAAAACAAGGTCGTATTCGCCAATTATCTCACTACTGTCACCCACGATGCGACGAACACCTGGAGCATGTTCCACAAAGTTAAGTTCAAAAACTCCATGGTTATGTATAGGATATGTAAACTCACGCTTATGCCTGTCGGCAATATAGAGCACATCCTTGCTCATCAAAGGAGTGATTTCATGTATGATTCGGCGCTCTTCCATCCTAAATCTTCAATTCTCTTAATAAATCCGAGATGCGTTGCAATGTAGTAAGTCGTGTGGGAACCAACGGCAGTCGCAATACATTCTCAATGAATCCCATCTGATGGAGAACGGCTTTCACACCTGCCGGATTGCCGTCGACAAACAGCAAACTGAACAAATCGGTGAAACGATGATGGATTTTTCTAGCCATCTCGTATTCTCCGCGGAACTCCAATCGAAGCATCTTTGAGAATTCTCTTGGCAAGGCATTTCCTATAACCGAAATAACACCTACGGCTCCACATGCCACCATAGGGAACGTTAAAGCATCATCGCCACTGATTACATCGAAGTCTTTTGGCTTGTTTTTGATAATTTCATCAACCTGCTCCAAACTACCACTGGCTTCTTTGATAGCAACAATATTCTCGCAATCGGTAGCAAGCCTGACTGTGGTTTCGGCTTTAAGATTGATTCCGGTACGACCTGGCACATTATACAACACAACAGGCAATTTGGTTGCTCCTGCGATAGCCTTGAAATGTTGATACAATCCCTCTTGCGAAGGTTTATTATAATAGGGACATACACTCAGCACACCATCAATTCCCTTGAAATCGGCAGTCTGCAATTCCTCTATCACGGCAGCTGTGTTGTTTCCGCCACATCCCATAAGAATAGGAATGCGACCTCCAACCATACTTACCACCAAATCTTTGATGTTCTGTTTTTCTTCTTTAGTAAGTGTAGGAGTTTCTCCTGTGGTGGCTAGAATGCAGAGGAAGTCTGCACCGTTGTCCATTTGATATTCCAACAATCTTTTCAGTGACATATAGTCAACCTCACCACTGGATGTGAACGGAGTGACTAACGCTATGCCCAATCCCTTAAATAAATTATGTGCCATAAGAATAGAATCTTACAATTTGTTTGCAAATATACACAAAATAATTTATTTACATGCCACTATGACAAAGAAAATAACATTTCTATCCTTTTTTAGTTAAAACGAGTTGTCTGCACAGGGCAACAAACATTTCCATGTTGTTCTACAAACCACAGAACAGTGGAAATAATCTTTAACTGTGTTTAAAACAAGTGGCGGAACCTTATGTATTTGGCTCATATCCAACAAACTCCTTATGCTGTATACGGTATTGATAAGTGGCGGAACCTTATGTATTTGGCTCATATCCAACATATTCCAAGAACAAGGCATTGCCCGGCATACTTTCACCTGCATCAGTACGCTTTTTACCCTCTACGACTCTGCAGAATTCGTCAACACTCATTCGGCCACGCCCAACTTCAATCAACGTGCCGACTACCGCCCGAACCATATTGCGCAGAAAGCGGTTTGCCGTGATTCGGAAGTACCACGAATGCTCATCGATTTTAATCCAAGATGCTTCTGTTACATGACACAAGGTTGTCTTAACATCAGAATGGCTCTTGCAGAACGCTCCAAAATCTTCATAGTCTAACAGATGAGCAGCAGCCCTATTCATGTTTTCGAAATTGAGAGGATAATGCAACTCGCAAGAATAATGACGAAGGAACGGATTCTTATTGGTATGAAGATAATAATGATACGTACGTGTGGTAGCGCTAAATCGAGCATGCATCTCATTATCCACCTTACAAACTTTCTGAACCGATATGTCTTTTGGCAATATCTTATTGAGCCGATAGGTTAATTGCACTGTATCCAATTCTGACTCCACATCGAAATGAGCCACCATCATACGTGCATGCACACCCGTATCCGTACGCCCAGCTCCAACAACGGTGGTGTCTCTTCTCAGCAATGTGGACAACCCCTGTTGCAATCTCTCCTGAACGGAATCCCCATTGGGCTGAATCTGCCATCCATGATAGGCAGTGCCATCATAACTCAAATAAATAAAATAGCGTATCATGATTCGCAGACAAAGTTACAATTTTTTTTTCTTTCCCACAAGTTGTATGTAGCGAATCATCAAATAAAGTGAAAAGAATACTACATATATCATCCACACTTGAATACAAGACAAACGGATGTTCACGATGGTGGCACCAGGTAGATTGCTAATCCAGGTAAGCGCACTGCTCATAAATCCAACCACTCCGGACAAAATCTCTGCACAAAGATTTCCTGCTGCTGTCCAAAACGAAAAAACAATCATCATCATTGCCACATAGATAATGATTGTTGCAGCAGGGATAACCACCAAACTTGACAAAATGGAATAGCATGGAATGATTCCAAAATAATAAGCGACAAGCGGGCTGGTACCTATTTGTGCAGAAAGACTGACTATCAACATTTTAAGCAATCCGTCAACCAGTTTGAAACGGAAATGTGGAATCAATTTACACAACGGGTTGTATAAGAGGATAATGGCCAACACAGCAGTGTATGATAATTGAAAACCCACATCGAACAAATCTGACGGACTCACTATGAGCATGACGATTGCAGCTAGTGAAATCACATTGAAAGACATCTTGTCACGGTACAGCAAACCCATAACGGAATACACGGTAAGCATCGAAGCCGAACGGACTACAGATGGTGACATTCCAACCATCACTGTATACGACCATATGGCTATTAAGACGATAATTTCAAACAGCCACCGATAACGCCTGCCTCTATAAAGCATGGAGAGCAAACCATAGACAATGCCCAAATGAAGACCGGAAAGAGCAAGTACATGTGAGGCACCTGTAGCAGAAAACAAATCCTTTGTTTCTTGAGACAATTGGGATTTATCGCCCAAAGTCATTGCCGCTATCACAGCGAAATCATGTTGAAGAATGTCATGAGAACGAAAGATGTCAAGTAGTTTTCTACGATATATCAAGGCTGCGAGCCGAGTTCGCTTGATGTAAGATAACGAGCGTAAACTAACGACCTGTCTTCTCCAACTATCTGAATACAAAAAAGTTGTGGCAACGAAATTGTGACGCAGCAAGTATTTTTTGTAATCAAAAGAGGATTTTCTATGGAATGACGATGATGTGCTTCCTTTATGCGAATATAACTGACCATTAGTGAGTGAATCCAATCGCATAACACCACGAACCCCCTCCCCTATTTGTAACGATTTGCTGCGACGGTCCTTCCAGAACGATGCTTTAATCTTAACCGGACGGGAAAGGTTGGTTATTATCAAGTCGCATACCATAACCTTATTCTTTTCCACGGGCTCATTCACAATCACGCCCTCAAACAGGAAATCTTGCTGAGGAAGTTCCGGTCTGTTTTGTTGTAATTGTATGCTCAACAGCATTCCGCCAAGAAAGAAAAAAGCCAACAATACAAGCACCGTCTGGGTAATAGGACGACGTGAGACAAAGAAAGCCAACAGCAAAATCAATATAAGGGGCAACAACCACCATACTACAGGTAGGTCCAAGGTATCGGCAACAGTTATTCCTACCATCATCGGAACAACCACACGCGCCAACGGAGCTAATTGTATTTTGCCATTCGTCTTCATCCCGTGGAAAAAGAACTCCTAAATTATTAGCGAGCTACCTTTATACAAGAAAATAAGGTGCAACAGAAGTTACACCTTATTATATTATAGGGACAATGTAATTATTTCTTTTCCTCTTTCTTTTCCTTGGCGGCTGCTGTGCTCTTGTAAGCCTTGTTCAAACCTGCAATAACATCCTCTGTAATATCATAAACCTTGTCGGCATAGAGAATATTGTCGCCAGCCTTCGAAAGAATAAGCGCATACTTCTTATCCTTGTTATATTTGGCAAGGAAGTGCTGCAGACTGTCGCGCAATGCTGTATTGAATTTATCTGTTTCTGACTGGAATTCATTGCTCAGTCTCTGCTGCAATGCCTGAAGATCAGCCTGCTGTCTTTGTAAACCTGCATTCACAGCCTCTGCTTGCTGCTGAGTGTATTTGTTGTTTTGAAGGTCCTGTTGGAACTTTGCTGCAGCAGCTTGCAGATTTTGTCCTTTATGCTCAATTGTATTTTGAATGTTCTGTCCTTTTTTCTGAAGAATAGCAGAATACTCTTTACAGAACTTGTACTGTGACATGATGGAATCAACCTCCACATAAGCAATTTTCATTTCTGAAGCATTTGTCTCTGCTGACTTTGACTTTTCATCCATCTGGGGTGCTTGCTTGTTGCAAGCTGTCAAGGCAAATGCTGCCATGACCATCACTAAAACTTTTTTCATTTTTTGTTCTATTTAATTGTTATAACTTAATAATTCCCTTGGACATCCATACGACTGGCTAATATGCCTTTCCTTCCTTACGTGCCTCACTATCTTGATCGAGCACGCAACGAATGCCACGTTGTTTCATTGCCTCGCTGTCGTGTATATGCATCGATGTGAACTGCCCATCACGCTTGAAAAAAAGCTTTATCAGCAATAATGCCACTGCAATAGCAATTATTAACACGGTAATAGCGAGTATTTCTACCATTTTTTGTAATTTTGCTGCAAAGTTAATGATTAATTATGAGATTCACTCAAAAAAAACAATAATAATGAATAAAAGTGATTTAAAACCTGCTTGCGTATTTGAACAATTCGCAAAAATTAACGAGATTCCACGTCCTTCAAAGCGCGAGGAAAAAATGATTGAGTATCTAAAACAGTTTGGTGAAACACATGGCTTGGAAACCGTGGTTGACGAAACTGGTAACGTAATCATCAGAAAGGGAGCTACCCCTGGCTTTGAAAACAGAGAAACGGTGATTCTGCAGAGCCATATGGACATGGTGTGTGAGAAACTTGTTGACATCGACTTCGATTTTGACAAAGACGCTATTCAAACCTACGTAGATGGAGAATGGCTGACAGCAAAGGGAACAACCCTTGGAGCAGATGACGGTATCGGATGCGCCATTGAACTGGCAATACTTGACTCAAACGACATAGAGCATGGACCAATAGAATGTGTTTTCACACGTGACGAGGAAACCGGCCTCACTGGTGCAGAGGGAATGAAACCAGGTTTCATGTCTGGCGATATGCTTATCAATCTGGACTCTGAAGATGAAGGCCAAATTTTCGTTTCATGTGCGGGTGGTCGCAATACCACAGCCACTTTCCATTTCCAGAAAGAAGATGCTCCATCTGACCTGTTCTTCATAAAAGCATCCCTTAAAGGACTGGTAGGCGGTCACTCTGGAGACGACATTAATAAGAAGCGAGGCAACGCCATTAAGATTCTCGCCCGTTTCCTCTACAAAGTTCAAGAATCTTGCGGACTCCGCTTGGCTTGTTTCAATGGTGGAAAGTTGCACAACGCTATTCCTCGTGATGGATTCATTATTTTTGGTGTAGCAAACGACAAAAAAGAAGATGTTCGGGCTATGTGGAATGTCTTCACGGCAGAAGTCGAAGAAGAATACCATGTAACTGAAAAGTCAATGCAGTTCAATATGGAAAGTGCAGAGGCCGCAAAAGTGCTACCTATCGAAACAAGCACCAAACTTATTCAAGCATTGCAAGCTGCCGACAATGGTGTGTTCGCTATGTGCCAAGACGAGGCTTTGGCTTGGATGGTGGAAACATCCAATAATGTGGCAAGCGTAGAAACGACCGAAGACAAGGTGCTTATTGTCACCTCACAACGAAGCAACGTTATGAGCGCACTCGATAATCAAGCAGCCACCATCAAGGCTGTGTTCCAATTGGCAGGCGCAGAAGTGATTCAAGGCGACGGTTACCCCGCTTGGAAGATGAATCCAAATAGCGAACTGACTGCTCTTGTTGTTGAAACCTACAAGAAACTCTTTGGAAAGGAACCTAAAGTGTTGGGAATCCATGCTGGTCTTGAGTGCGGTTTGTTCTCCGAGAAATATCCTAATCTCGACATGGTATCCTTTGGCCCAACCCTTCGCGGTGTACACTCGCCCGACGAACGCTTACACATTCCTACTGTGAAGATGGTTTGGGATCATTTGCTGGAGATTCTGAAGAACATTCCAGTCAAGAAATAAGATGAGAAAATTACTAATAGCCATTCTTGCTTCTGTCCTCATGGTTTCATGCGGACAGAAGCATCAGGCCAAATCGGTTGTTAACAAATTCCTTGATGAAAATCTCAAGAAAGAATATGATTTTACCACCGATTTCGACAGGCTAGCCTCAACAAACAGAATCAGCAATAGCACTGTGACCACTATGCAGCAGCAAGCACTTGGAATGAAACATTTCAAGAACAGCATTCATTATGGTGAACCCACAGAGCCTCTTTATTATATGCGAGTAAAACTGATGGGTAAAAGCGATACACTAAAGTTCACTTTCTATCTTGACAAGGATTTAAAACATGTGGTAGCGCTGAAGGAAAACTAAGCCACTATTTCTGAATTCCAAATACATCATTCAAAAAATTGTCAGAATATAATAATTATCATTGGAATAAAGCTTACTGAATTCATCAATTATTCTACGACATATTGCAGATTAATAAAAATAATTCGTAAAATTGTGCCATAAATAATAGAATCTCAGTAGAAGTAACTTTTAAACTCAATTGCTCATGAAGTAAAACAAAAACGAACAAAGACATCATCCGCATCCCAAAGGTAATAGCCTTTACGGGAAAATGATCAAAACGAACTAAACTACCAAATATCTTTTCTGTCCGAACTTATCTTATCGAGGACATGAGTTTTTGCTTTATTGCATGTATTTCGAAAACTCCATAATACGATAAGAATAAAATATTGAAGAAAGTTCACTTTAATAGAAAGTGTTACTATTTCTGCTTGTTTTGTAGAATGAAACTAGACTTTAAAGGAGATTTGATAAGCATCGACGAATTCTCATTTTATATCAACATGATAGAACTATATATGTTTCTTTTCCACAACCCTTATTGGTCTACATCATTATCCTCCGAATATAGACTTGAGATAAAAAAGTTGCACAAGTGATTGGCTATTATTCATAATAAATTATATTGAAAATGAAGAAAGAAAACAATGTAAAACTTGCAGAGGGCAAGTTAGGTATCCTAATTGTTGGAAACGGCGCAGTAGCAACAACATTCATGACTGGCGTGCTGATGGCACGCAAAGGATTGGCAAAACCTATTGGCTCGATGACGCAATATGATAAGGTGCGTGTCGGACATGGAGAGGACAAACGCTATTTGCATTATGGTGAGCTTGTACCATTGGCCAAACTCGATGACATCGTGTTCGGCTGCTGGGATGTTTATCCACAGAATGCCTATCAGGCAGCTGTCTATGCAGAGGTACTTAAGCGCGAAGACATCGAGCCGGTACGTGATGAGTTAGAGCAAATTGTACCAATGAAAGCAGCCTTCGACAAGAACTTTGCCAAACGTCTTAATGGTGACAACGTGAAACAGTGTGCAACTCGTTGGGAGATGGTAGAGCAGCTGCGCGAGGACATTTGCCAATTCCGTGAGCAGAGCAGATGTAGCCGTATTGTCGTACTCTGGGCAGCATCAACCGAAATTTATGTGCCCGTCAACGAGCAGGTCCACTATCAGCTTGCCGATTTGGAAGCTGCCATGAAGAATGATGATCGTGAACACATTGCCCCATCAATGTGTTACGCTTATGCTGCCTTGGTAGAGGGATGTCCCTTCATCATGGGCGCCCCCAACACCACAGTTGATATACCTGCCATGTGGCAACTGGCAGAAGTAACAAAGATGCCTATAGCTGGCAAGGATTTCAAAACCGGCCAGACACTGGTGAAGAGCGGATTTGCACCAATTTTTGGCACCCGTTGCCTTGGTCTCGACGGCTGGTTCTCTACTAACATTCTCGGCAACCGCGACGGCCTGGTGCTCGACGAGCCCGAAAATTTTCGTACAAAAGAGGTGTCAAAGCTCTCCACACTCGGGACAATTCTAAAAGCCGAGGAACAACCAGACCTTTATACAGACTATTACCATAAGGTGCGCATCAATTACTATCCTCCTCGCAACGACAATAAAGAGTCTTGGGACAACATTGACATTTTCGGATGGATGAACTATCCTATGCAGATTAAAATCAATTTCCTATGCCGAGACAGCATTCTAGCGGCCCCCGTCTGCCTCGACCTCTGTCTACTTAGCGACTTAGCTGCCCGTGCCGGCCGATATGGCACACAGCGTTTTCTCAGTTTCTTCTTAAAGTCGCCCATGCACGACTACACAAGAGGAGAGGAAGCCGTGAACCACCTCTATCGTCAACACACCATATTGAAGAACGCTCTCCGTGAAATGGGTGGGTACGAGGCTGATGAGGAAATAGAATAATCACAAATAAGTAATGATGGATTTACAATCCTTTCAAGCTGTTATCCTGACGCTTTTGTAAGAGAAAGAACAAAAGGTCAACGATTTGTCACTCTAATAAAATGAAATTGCCCCTGTTGCATATCTCTACGCAGCAGGGGCTTAACCTTAAAAAAACATACCTATCGAAACAGTAAACTCTATGAAGCCAGTACACGCTTCATGTACTGTCGTATCTCTTTGCGTGCAGCACCCAAACGATTTTCCACACTCTTATAATTAATGTGGAGTGTCTTTGATATTTCTGACACCTGCAAACCTTCAAACAAATTCATACGGTAAATCACACGTTCGCTATCACTCAAGTGGGCAATACCACGCTCAAGAATCTCTGTCATCTCCATAATACCATAAACAGAAACCGCATCCATGGAGTCACTTTTTCCTGAGCCAATCATGTAATGCTCATATTCCTCAACAAAACGATGATGCCGCCAATAATCACATACAAGATTGCGCGCAATAGTATAAACAAGATTGGGTAATGTTACAGGAGTTATCATCTTGTCGGAACACAACAGCCGCACAAATACATTCTGAACGATATCCTCAGCTTCGTAAGCATATTGCAACTGCTTGCTCACAAATCCGAGAATTTCATCGCGGTGCTGCTCGTAGTAGTCAGCTATCAACCTGAAGTTTTTACTCTGATTATTCATGATGACAACCTAAAATCTTCTGTAATGACAGACGACAGAAAAATCATTCAGTCTTTACCTGCCCAATACATTTTATTCAATGCAAAGATAGTAATTTTTTCATTTTGTCAATTGATAAAACATAAAAAAAAACACAAATGATACAAATTTATAATCTTTTGGAAACAATTCGTATTGTCATTCTCTTTTGGCACAGTATTTGCATATCTTATGAAAAAACAATTTAACAACAACGAATATGCAAAAAGGTAACATCGGGGTTACCACAGAGAACATCTTCCCCGTCATCAAAAAGTTTCTCTATTCCGATCACGAGATATTTCTCCGCGAAATGGTGTCTAATGCTGTAGATGCCACACAGAAAATTAAAACGTTGGCTGACAAAGGCGACTTTAAAGGAGAATTGGGTGACCTGACCGTACGTGTTTCACTAGATGAGAAGAATGGTACACTTACTATCAGCGACCACGGCATCGGAATGACTGAAGAGGAAATCGACAAGTACATCAACCAAATTGCTTTCTCTGGCGTTAATGACTTCCTCGACAAATACAAAGACAATGCTAATGCCATTATCGGACATTTCGGACTAGGTTTCTATTCTGCTTTCATGGTATCAAAGAAAGTGGAAATCGTTACACGAAGCTACCAAGAAGGTGCCAAGGCTGTTAAGTGGAGTTGCGATGGTTCACCAGAATTCACTATCGAGGACGCGGAACGCTCAGACCGTGGTAGCGACATCATACTTTACATTGATGACGACTGTAAAGAATACTTGGAGAAGAACCAAATTGAGGAGTTGCTACAGAAATATTGTAAATTTATGTCTGTGCCTGTAGCATTTGGAAAAGAAACCGAATGGAAAGACGGCAAACAGCAAGAAACAGACAAAGACCACATCATCAACAATGTGGAGCCTCTATGGACGAAAACACCGTCAACACTCAAGGACGAAGACTACAAGAGCTTTTACCGCACACTTTATCCCATGCAGTTCGACGAACCGTTGTTTTGGATTCACCTCAACGTAGACTACCCGTTCAATCTCACCGGTATACTCTACTTCCCACGTATCAAATCAAATATAGACATCCAACGAAACAAAATACAACTCTATTGTAATCAAGTATTTGTTACAGACCAAGTAGAAGGCATTGTTCCCGAATTCTTAACCTTACTCCATGGCGTCATCGATTCACCAGACATTCCGCTGAACGTATCAAGAAGTTACCTCCAGAGTGATCGCGATGTGAAAAAGATTAGCACCTACATCACCAAGAAAGTGGCCGACCGTCTGAACAGTATCTTCAAGGATAATCGTAAAGAATATGAAGAAAAGTGGGACGACCTGAAGATATTCATCAATTACGGAATGCTTTCGCAAGAAGATTTCTACGACCGTGCAAAAGATTTCTGTCTTTTGAAAGACGTTGACGGTAAGTATTTCACACTAGATGAATACAAAACCCTCATCAAGGATAACCAGACCGACAAAGACGGCAATTTGGTATATCTTTACGCAAACAACAAGGAAGAAGAATATTCATACATAGAAGCAGCAAAGGCGAAAGGATACAGCGTGCTGCTGATGGATGGCCAATTGGACACTCCCATAGTCTCGATGTTTGAGCAGAAATTGGAAAAGAGCCGTTTCACACGTGTTGACGCCGACATTATCGAGCGCCTCATAGTAAAAGACGATACTCCGAAAAATGAACTCGATGCCACACAGTCTGACAATTTGTCAGAAACGTTCCGCTCACAGATGCCAAAACTCGACAAGACAGAATTCAATGTCGAAGTACAGGCTCTTGGAGAACAAGCACAACCCGTTATTATTACGCAGAGTGAATACATGCGCAGAATGAAGGACATGAGTCGCTACCAGCAAGGAATGAGCTTCTACGGACAGATGCCCGACAGTTATACACTTGTACTCAACAGCGACCATCCGCTCATCAAGAAGGTGCTCGATGAAGAGACAACAAGTATTGCCGAACAATTAAAACCCATTGAGAGCGAAATCAAGGGCCTTGACGCTCGTCTATCTGCCATCCGACAAATGCAGGACAAGAAGAAGTATGACGAACTTACTCAGGACGATAAGGACATGCGAAGCAATGCAGAAAAAGAACTTAACGAGCAGAAAGACAAAAAGAATGGAGTTATTTCTGAATATGCCAAGAATAATGCCATTGTACACCAACTCATCGACCTTGCCTTGTTGCAGAACGGTATGTTGAAAGGTGCTTCGCTCGACGCTTTTCTCAAACGAAGTGTGGATTTGATTAAGTAAAAACTGTTAGCAGAAGAAATATTGTATAACATTGAGACACCTCGCAGAGTGCTTGTTTTCTATTAGATGACAATTAAACTGCGAGGTGTTTTTTTCTAGCAAATAAAGAGAAATCTTCGTCCCCTACTCTTTCCTTTATCAACCTACATTAAAACAATCCATCCAAATCAATAGACAGACCTATGCTGAAAGATGTTCCTGTTGTAAGCGGTGAACAATAGTAATATGATTTGGGTTTGTAATTGAAAATGTTATCAACGGCTGTGTTGACATTTATACCGCGCCAAATATGGTGCTGAACCATCAGCTTCCAGATGGTATAGCCCTGATCGACATCCGAACGGCCAGACTGCGGCTTTCCTTGATAACGACCAGAAAGGGCAGCATTAAAGGCATAGTGACGAGTCAAACGATGCTCGTAACCTGCTCGCCAAGTCATCGACTGAGAACGGGGCTGATAGAAATCCGAGTAATAGATGTTGCCCGCCACCTTCATCCAAGAATAGTTCAACCTAAGCGACAACCCGCAATCCCAGATATGACCCAGGCTCGCATCAATGCCCCAGATTTTCACACCGTCCTCATTCCAATAAAGCGCACTTTCCATACTATTGTACTCGGGCCCAGCGACAGTGGTGATACGTTTGTCGAAGATGTTGCAATACCCCATAAGAGTAAAGTTGTAGCGACCATCGAGAAATCCGCTATTTCGGATACGATTGGTACGCTCTATGGCAAGGTTGAAATTATGGCTTTTCTCTGGCTCCAAGTCAGGATTTCCGATAATCATATAACCCATGTTACCCATGTCGAAGTGCATATACATTTCCTTAAGTGTAGGCGCACGGAAGCCACTGGCATAGTTAGCGCGGAAAGTCATCCAAGGGAACTTATATACGATAGCCAAACGCTGGGTAAATGCCTTCTGTGAAGAAGCCGAAAAGTAATCGTAGCGGACACTTCCAATGACATTCAGCCGGTCTGTAATATTCCAGTCGAACTGGGCATAGCCGTCAATATTGTTCTGTGCATGACTCTTGCCCTCAACAAACTGATAGGTTGAGAGGTAGTCGTTCATGTAGTCAGCCCCCAGTATCAGGTTGTTCTTACCAAACGAATGACTGTATAGAGCATGAACTACATGTTGTCGATTACTGTAGTCGTGGTCGTGGGTTCGTGTACCGTTGGGCTGGAAATTAGCCTTGTCATATTGGTCGTAAGCGTAGGAGAGTTCGAGATGGCGGTCTGCATCCCACGCGTAACGACCTTTCAGTCCGCCGCTATATGCATGGAAATGATAGTCGTAGGTGTCTCGCTCGCTAGTACGGAAGAAATAACCGCCTCGACCGGTTAGCATCAGTTTGTCCGTAGCCCGCCAGATGAGTCGCTCCTTAACGCTATATGTTTTCTGGCCGTAGAGTCGATTCAGGTTTGAGTCATCAGTCAATACGGACTCATCGTATGGCAACCCCATTGCCTTCTTCATCAGTTCAGCCGCAATCTCCTCAGAAGAGTAACGTTTAGGGAGATCTATGGGGTCAATCTTGGTGTGCTGGAAACTGGTTTGGGAGTTCCATTTCTCGGTGTTGAACGAGAAACTGGCCCCGTTACGCCATTCATGGCCGAAAGAGTTATAGCGTGAGTTAACATTTGCTGTCCATGGTTCTATACTCTCCCGACTAATGAGGTTGATCACACCTCCTACTGCATTTGAACCGTAAAGAGCAGAAGAAGCGCCTTTCACAATTTCTATACGCCCTATGTTTTCAAGGTTCATGCGGTTATAATCGGTATTGTCCATCGTCTCACCTGCCATACGCTCGCCATCGACTAAGAAAAGGACAGCATTACCGCCAAAGCCAGTCATGTTGAGCGAGGTTTCTTGCCCCATGGCAAACCCGAACTCCAACCCAGGTATCTCCTGCATCAACATGTCTTGAATATTGGTTGCATCGGCTATTTTGATGTCATGGAGAGTGATTAATCGTGTTACCACAGGTGCATCCTTCAGCGCCTTAGGTGAATGAGATGCAGTCACAACCACTGGTTCCAAGTCTATAGAGTCTTGGACATTCTGTGGATAGAGACCAATAGCTGGCATAGACATAGCCACGCCAGCTAAAAGAAGTTTTATAGTATTTTTCAACAACTTTTCTGTCACAACTTATTTCTTAGTGCCTGTAAAACGCCCTACAAAGTCAAAGGGCATCGAACCGTACTTCATTTTAAAAGTCATCACAACATTCTTATCGTTGAAGAGTACAACTATGTCACTAATAACATAGGTTTTCCCATTATCTGTAGTACCTTCATATTTATCAAGCTTGCCAGAAATGGTATCACCGATCTTGGTAAGCATAATACCTTTCACAGATAGAGCCGGGATGGTCATCATACCCTCACCGTATTTAGGAAGCGTCACTTCAACAGAAGTATCTGAGGTTTTGGCAAATATGAGTGTCTCAGTACTTTCATCTACCTCTCCCATGACAGTCAGAACTTCGGTGCCCATATATGTACCTGCCACCAAATTGGCTACTGCTGCCTCGGATTCATCACCACTATCACTGCTACATGAATTCATGCCTAATACGAGGGTAACTGCTGCGACCATAATCGCCATAAAACTTTTAATTTTCTTCATTCTATTTTTTTATTTGTTGTGTTGTATAATCATATTCAGAACCATATGCGCTGTGAGGAATCGTAAAAACGACAATCATCACCAAAACCGCCAAGCAGACCACCCACTTGTTGTACTTCCACTTCATAGTGGCAAGGGCTGCCACAAAAAACACGAAAGAGATCAGCGTCTTATTGTCTGTCAAGTCCGTTCCATAGGGGAATCCAGTCCACCAAGGACCAAAAGCTGCATGCTGCACAAGCGGACCAAATATAAAACCACCTACGAAAAGTGTGGCTACCGTGATTTTCAGCCATCTACCATATTCCTTGCGCGTGACGACCAGCAGAAACGTATAAACAGCAAACAGCATGGCGGCAAACATAAACAGGATATGAGGTATCAGGATACCGGCAGAAACATCATTACGGAAACGAATCAGAGGAGGTTCATCAGCTGCATAGTCCTTTCCGCCAACCGTAATGTAGTATTGCAATTTTCCTGCAACGGGCTGCACTGGCAATACTGCCTGCAACTGATTATCTTTCAAACTAAAATCCACAGTAGTATAGTCATTCGTTGTTGGATAGCGACGGTAATGTAATTGTGCCTTGGTATCCGAAGGAATATCTTTCAACAAAATAATCTCATCGTGCTGAACGCCACTTCTCGGTAGTTTCACCTTATAGCTTCCCCTATTAAGTTCCACTATTACTTTCTTGGGATAAGTAGGACCGGTCATACGCTGATAAATACTCAAAACCAGCGTGATGACTACTGCCACGAGCCAACAAAAAGATTTTCTCATCTTACAGGAGGTGTTAAGTTTACTTGAAAAACAATAATCTCTTCATCTCGAAGCACTTTTACAGGAATCGTCGTACCAGCCTTGAGTTCTGCCAGACGTTCCATATATTCGTTGATATCTTTCACAGGTTTACCGTCAATCTCTTGAATGATGTCACCGCTACGAATTCCTGCATTGTGTGCCGGTTTTCCAGCCACCACAATATCTGCACGAAGACCAAGCTTGTTGCTGGCTCCCATAACGTCAGGCATCAGACCTAAAGTCACCTTAAACTTTGCATGTTTCATGGACTGGGTACTTGGCACATTGATATAGTCTGGCGCCGTTGGAACAGCAGCCAGACGGGCAATTAGTTCCTGCGAGAACTCCAATGCTTGCTGCATTCCATCATAATTTAGCGTTGATGGCACATCAGCCGGGGTGTGATACTCCATGTGCCCACCTGTAGTGAGAAAGAGCACAGGAATGTCTTGTGCCACAAATGACGCTTGGTCGCTCGGTCCATAACCATCAGGTATACAAGCGATATTTAAGTTGGTATGTTCTGCGACATCCGTAACTATAGCCTTAAATGCACTGCTTGTTCCAGTCCCAGAAACGCTCAAAGAATTACCACGCATACGCCCTACCATATCTAGATTTACCATCGCGACAATACCATCTTTGTGCGCTGGCAGGTTAATACGTTGACCATCTTCTTTTTTCATCCATTCCAAGAAAAACTTTGAACCGACGAGACCTTGTTCCTCAGCACCAAAGAAAGCGAAGATGATACTCCGTGGCGAACCCACCTTCTTGAAATGCTTGGCCAATTGAAGTACCACAGCATCACCACTGGCATTATCATCAGCTCCTGGATGCACTCCCAAAGTGTCAGGGCGACGTGAACCAGATTTTTCACCTCCCATACCAAGATGGTCATAATGAGAGCCTACAACGATATATTCGTTTCTGAGTTTTTTGTCTTTTCCTGGAAGTACCGCAATGATATTATGGGTTGTGCGTTTTTCCCCTTTTCCATATGTAAAGTCATGAAAGAAACCTTTATTCTTTTTACCTTTGAATACAGGTTTAAGTTTCAAGTCTCGAAGCTGTCCGACTATGAATTCCGAGGCAAGGGTGTCGCCATGAGTTCCAGGGTATCTGCCGCCGAGCTCTTGTGAAGCCAGATATTCCACAGCATGTTTCATTTCATCTTGTTTCATAGATGCCAACTTATCAACCAATGACCTCTGACCATATGTTGGCACAACAAGAGCAAGAAACAAAGAAAAAAATATGATTTTATTCCTCATGAATCTTGTATTATTTCTTTGGGTGCAAAGATACGATAAACATTCTGATTACGCAATCCACATTTATATGGATTTTAACTGACAGCAATATCAAATCCTTCTAATCACCTCGTTGTTTATCGTTTTGAGATGAAAAGTTCACTCGTTCATCACACCACAGTAAGGGCAACGGCCTTTCTTATGCAGCATAGCTCCACAATTGCCACAGGTGTACTTGCAATGCGACCTTTCATGATATCTTTTCAAGGCATAATAAAAATATACGACTAGCAGCACATAACCTATATAATATAATGTGGTAAGGCTGAAAATGATATAGTTGAAGGCACACACTGCTGCCAAACCGCAGAGATATAACACTGCCGCACCAAACGGCAAATAATGCCTCACCACATCAACGCAAGCCAAACCTACAATAAGCATGCTCCACACTAAAATCAGGAACATAGACAAAATGGGCGGAACACTGAAAGGGTTCAACGTGGGATGATAATAGAAATGTCGCCATATCTCGGGCGTGAACAACTGGATAGTAGCGTAAAGTGTTGCAGATGTGGCAACTATCAGTACCAATAATGTAGGATAAATGCTATCAATATCGTTGAAATGAACTATTTTTGCATTGCTGCGCATAATCAGCCTCATCACATATGTCATACCTATCAGGCTGATGATAATAAGAAATATGAGTAGATGGGTATCGGAGAAAACCGATATGAATTGGGAGATGGGGTCGTCGGGCATCACATTGGGCAGCAATTGCGACTCATGCACCCACCCAAAGGTGTTTTGGTCGCGTGCAAGTTGTACCCAAACAGAGTCGATACTGTCGTTGGGCATAATACGGATATCTGCCACCACCAAATGTTCATGTCTTTTTACAGAAAAAGAATCGGTTGGAACCATGCTCATCACCTCTTCGGGCATCTGTTTCAATAGCAGCAAGGAATCGGACTTCACCACGAAATTGTAATTCTCCGAATAATGGTGTCTACTCGAAAAAGTGAGCGAATCCATTGCCCGCTGATAAGCAGCGGTATCATAAGGGGTCTCGCTGTTCACAGGAAGTGCATCGTGAGTTTTTGCCTTGTCACTGTAGCACGACACCAATGTGAAATAGAAGAACAAAAACACTGGTGCACATCGTTTCCACAAATATCTTTTTCTTTCCATCTTTACCTCGTTATTATGATTGTGCATACCCGTTTTTATCTTCTTGTTCCATAGACATTCATTTGGCATTCACCGCAATTGAACTCCAGGCGAAATCTCCGGCCGTCTGCCAAACGGAGATACAAAGGTTCTTTCCATGACGACTTCACACCACCGTTTTTCAGACAATAGCCAAGACTGTATCTCAGACAATGCTTACATTGCATCAGCAAAGGTTCATCCTTCATTGTGAATGTATCATTCGTCTCAAATGCCATGACTGGCTTTATCATTCCTCGTTGCTCATAAAATGAACGTGAGAGGACATTGGAAATATTGTAAAGATAAGGATATCTCGTATATTCCTCACCTTGAGACACATATGCGAGTTCATCTTGCTTTAACTGATGAGGTTCCTTACTACAGTCATACTGCCCTTCTGTAGAAGATGATGTCTGTTCGGACGACTTCAGAATCAATTTACCAATCAACTGGCGCCGCATCTCCACCAACTTGCTTGAAGGTATAAAGAATTTGAAATCATCGGGACTGAAATGAACAGAAAAGCATTCGTAGGGTGTTCCTCCCAATTTCGACAACTGTCGAACAATATTCTCCTTAGGAGGATTTTGGGCGATAGTCTTTTCGATAGGCATTTCTACCACCGCTGAACCAGATGACAGTTCAAATCCTATTTCTGTTTCCCTCAAGGTAATGTCGATAGGAACCTTTCGCTCGGCAGTAGTTCCAGCCATAAGTCTTTCAAACTCTTGGTCATTGTTACGATACAGAGCCATACCAACTTTCAGATGAGTAGGCATCTTGAAAGGGAACAAGCGGTTGTCGACGGCCTTGTTCACACGGAAACCTTCCAAAACAAGCGCCCCTCCACTCTTCTCTATTTCCTTACTATTATAGCGAGAAGAAGGTTCGTCATAATCTTTTGTGAAAAAGCACAATCCATCACCATTGGCAAACGATGCTGTACCTGCTACAGTAAACGAATTGCCTCTTATCTCTTTCACTTTGCCGACAAATTCTCCCAAAGCCTTTGGTGTGTCCGGTGAAAACACATCGGGCACCCTTCCGTGCAAAAAATAACTGGTAAAACCACGATTGAAAGTCTTCTTCAAATTAGGCGTAAAAGTATAACTGCATTTCCCAACAGAGGAACGCTGATACTTTCCGGGAGTCTTCTTTATAATCTCGTCCAACTTCTTACTATATGCAGCAGTGACATTCTTCACATAGTCAACATCCTTCAGACGACCTTCTATTTTCAAAGACACCACACCAGCCTCTAACAGTTCCTCCAACACATTTATTCGGCACATGTCTTTCAAAGAAAGCAGATACCTATTATGCTCTATCAAACGACCTTGTGCATCTTCCAAATCGAATTTCATCCTACAAAACTGTGCACACTCTCCTCTGTTGGCGCTACGCTTGAAACAATATTGAGAAGCATAGCAAACACCAGAATAGCTAACGCACAATGCCCCATGGACAAACACCTCAAGTTCTATGTCTGGTACAGAGCGGTGGATTGCACGAATATCTTCAATCGACAATTCCCTCGCCAGCACAACACGGTTAAAGCCAAGGCTTTTCAGCCATTTCACTTTGTCAACACTACGATTATCGGTTTGCGTAGAGGCATGAAGGACAAAATCATGTTGAGACAGGCTCAACAATCCCATGTCCTGAACAAGCAAAGCATCGACACCTATGGTTTTTAACTGACTGAGCAAAAGGCGCGTATCGTCTATCTCGTCATCATACAGAATGGTGTTCAGTGTAACATACACCTTCGCTCGAAACTGATGGGCATATCGGCAGAGTTCACCGATAGACTCGATGGAATTACCAGCAGCAGCCCTCGCGCCAAATCGCTCGGCTCCGATATACACAGCATCTGCTCCGTGATCGATAGCCGCAATGCCGCATTCGAGATTTTTGGCTGGTGCCAGCAATTCTATCTTTCTCATCGAATATCCTCAATGTTATAAGGTGTTGTCTGGTAAACGTAATAGTTTATCCAGTTAGAGAAGAGCAGGTTGGCATGTGCCCGCCACCGAACCAATGGAGCATTATCAGGATTGTTGTCCCTGTAATAATTCTTGGGAACATCTACATCGTCGCGCTTTCCCAAATCGCGCCGATATTCATTATCGAGTGTATTGGGGGCATATTCCAGATGGCCTGTGATAAAGAATTCCCTTCCATCACGAGCCATCACCATGCTGACACCGCTCTCCTCACTCTCTGCAATGATTTGTAATGCGGGATTTGCAAGAATGTCCTCACGGCGAACTTCAGAATGACGGCTTTGAGGCATATAAAAGATATCGTCAAACCCTCTGAAGATTGGAAGTTGAGGGTCTGTTATCTTCTGAATGAAAATCCCAAACATCTTCTTCTCAAGAGGATACTTCGGGATGCCGTAATGATAAAACATGCCGGCTTGGGCAGCCCAACAGATGAAGAGGGAACTCGTGACATGCGTCTTGGCCCACTCAAAGATCATGGACATCTCATCCCAGTAGGTAACTTCCTCGAAATCAAGCATCTCCACTGGAGCTCCTGTGATAATCATACCATCAAACTTCCTGCTGCGCAACTCATCGAAATCCTTGTAGAACATCATCATGTGCTCAATAGGAGTATTCTTTGACGTATGGCTTTTCAACTTCATAAAAGTGATGTCAAGCTGCAATGGAGTATTCGACAGAAGACGGATCAAGTCCGTCTCTGTCGTAATCTTCAGCGGCATCAAATTCAGAATGACTATCTGTAAAGGACGTATATCCTGTGTATGAGCCCTTGAGTCGTCCATCACAAAGATATTTTCTTGTTTCAGGATATCAATGGCTGGAAGTCTGTCTGGAATTTTTAATGGCATAATTTAAAAGAGATTTTTACAATTACCAAAGTTGCAGACGCTCACTCTTAGGAATGAACATCTTGTCGCTCTGCTTCACCCCAAATGCATCGTACCACATGTCGATATGTGGAAGAGCGCCGTTCACACGCCATTCGCCCAATGAGTGGGGATCACTCTTAGTGCGATTTCGGATTTCCTTTTCTGTGATGTTCTGTCCCCAGACACCAGCATATGCCAAGAAGAAGCGCTGGTCAGCTGTGAGGCCATCGATTGTGGGCAGTGGATTGTTCTTGGTGGCATTCTTATATCCATACCATGCCACTTGCAGTCCACCATGGTCGGCTAGGTTCTCACCTAGAGTCAGTCGTCCGTTGGCATTCAAATCTGGCAGCACTTTGATTTTCGAGAAGAAGTCGGCATATTTTCCTGTACGCTCTTCAAAGTTCTTTCCATCTTCGGCAGTCCACCAATCGGTCATGTTGCCATTCTTGTCGAAGTGACGGCCCTGGTCATCAAAGCCGTGAGTCATCTCATGGCCAATCACCACACCGATAGCACCATAATTGAAAGCATCGTCGGCTTCCGCGTCAAAGAAGGGACGCTGAAGGATACCTGCAGGGAAACATATTTCGTTTGTTGTAGGATTATAGTAAGCATTAACGGTTTGTGGAGTCATGAACCATTCGTCGTTGTCGACAGGCTTGCCTGCTTTCTCCTCTATTTCTTTCAATGTCCAGAATTTGCTGCACTCCATCACATTATCAAAGTAGCTTTTCTGTTGGTCGATGTTCAGTCCGCTCATATCCTTCCATTTGTTGGGATAGCCTATCTTTACATAGAAGGCATCCAACTTTTCCAGAGCAGCTTTCTTGGTTTCTTCACTCATCCATGTCTGTGCCTTGATGCGTTCTCCGAGAGCAATCTGAAGATTCTTCACCAGATTCTCCATGCGTTGTTTGGAGGTTGCTGGGAAATAACGTTCTGCATATATTTTACCCAAAGCCTCGCCCATCACACTTTCCACTTGAGAGGTGGCACGCTTCCACAAAGGATAGTCTTCCTGACGGCCGCGAAGTGTTTTGCCAAAGAATTCGAAATTGGCTGCAACCACCTCATCACTCAAATAATCAGCTGCGCTCATGATAACGCCCCACTCCATGTATGCACGGTATTGTGATGTAGGAATTCTCAGAAGCAGTTTCTCCACGCCATCCAAAAATTCCGGTTGTCCCACAACCATAGTTTTGTAATCAGCCTCTTTCACGCCCAGCGCATCCATCTGCTGAGCAAAACGCAAATGTGGGTAGCGACTCTGGAAATCGCTCATCGACATCTTGTTGTAGTTTGCTTCAACATCGCGGAGTTCGGTACGACTCTTGCTTACACGGGCCAGAGCAGTCTCCACCTTCATGATGTCGTCCATCTTCTGCTTAGCAGCCAATTCGTCGAATCCAAAGAGTCGGAACATACGGTAGATGTGCGAACGGTAGGCATCGCGAATGCCAGTTGTGATAGAGTCGTTGTCGAGATAATACTCTTTCTGCCCAAGGGTTATTCCTCCCTGCATCACACTGAGAATATTGTTCTTGCTGTCTTTCTCGTCAGCGCCATATCCAAAACGGAAGAACTGCTGGTCACCATAGGCGAGTAATTTCTTCTGGATGGCGAACAAGTCGTCTTTGGTATAAGCCTCTTCCAATTCCTTGATGATAGGCATTACAGCCGAAACACCTTCCTTGTTACGACGTTTCTGATCCATGGCAAGTTTGTAGAAATCGGCCAGTTTCTGTTCGGTAGAACCTTGTGCATAAGCGCCTTTCTTTGCGTTCTTAAGTTCTGTTAGAATGGTGTTGATACGCTTGCTATTGTCTTCTTGAAGCTGGTCAAAGCTGCCGAAACGCGAATAGGCTGCAGGCAACGGATTCTTTTTCATCCATCCCCCACAAGCATACTGATAGAAATCATTTCCTGGATTCACTGTCTGGTTCATGTTGGTCACATCAATACCAGAACCCTGTTTTTGTGCATACGCCCCATTGACAGACGATGCAAGAAGCATAATTGCCATGAATGTTTTTATTTTCATATTATTTATTGTTTGGTGTTTATTCATACTTCCAAAGCCAATCACCCCGTTTCCACTTTTAGGCAAGAGCTTCCAGTTCCTCACATAGTTGCTCCCACCGGTCGGTCTCCTGGTCGATTAGCTTTTTGATGCTTGTGTATTCGGTCACGATGGTCATGTCGCTGGCCCCCTCTGGTGTGCAGAGGATATCATCGAGTTCCTTGATACGATCTTCGAGTTTGGAAATTTTGTTTTCCACCTCCTTGATGCTCTTCTCCACTCGTTTCACTTTCTTCTGCTGTTCCTTGCGCTCCAAATATTGCATCTTGGCAGAGATTGCCTCATCGGCTTTCTCATCCTTCATGCCTTGGGCAACATTTGCCACAACCTCTGCCGAGCTTTTCACTTGTAGTTGTGGCGTATTCATTCCCAATTGGTCGAGTGTTTCTATCCTTTTCCTCCTTAGGAAATCGTAGATACCACCTAAATGTTCACGAACCTTCCCTCCACCGAACTCATATACTTTGGTAACCAGTCCATCAAGGAATTCACGGTCGTGGCTGACGATAATGGCTGTTCCGTCAAACGCCATGATGGCCTCTTTAAGCACATCCTTCGACTGCATGTCGAGATGGTTTGTCGGCTCGTCCAAAATAAGCAGATTCACCGGCTCAAGCAACAATTTTATCATGGCAAGTCGGCTACGCTCGCCGCCACTCAGCACTTTCACTCTCTTGTCCGACTCTTCACCGCCAAACATGAAAGCACCAAGAATGTCGTTGATACGCAAGCGAACATCGCCCTTGGCCACGTTGTCGATGGTTTGGAACACCGTCAGTTTCTCATCGAGCAGTTGTGCCTGATTTTGTGCGAAATAACCAATCTGCACATTGTGACCAATCTTCAGGTTTCCTTTGAAGGGTATCTCATTCATGATACACTTTACAAGCGTTGATTTTCCCTCACCGTTTTTGCCCACAAACGCCACTTTCTCGCCTCGTTTGATTGTAAATGTCACATCGGAGAACACCCTATGCTCGCCATACGACTTCTCCACTTCATCGCATATCAAAGGATAGTCGCCGCTTCGCAGGCACGGAGGGAATTTCAGGTGCATGGCCGAATTGTCAACCTCATCAATCTCTATTGGGACAATCTTTTCCAGTTGTTTCACTTTCTGCTGCACCTGCACAGCCTTGGTAGCTTTATAGCGAAAACGTTCTATGAACGATTTCATGTCAGCAATTTCCTTCTGCTGATTCATATAGGCACGGAGCTGCTGCTCTCGCCTTTCAGCACGGAGGTTCACATAATCATTGTATTTCACGCGATAGTCTATCACCCTACCACACGATATTTCAAGTGTCCGGTTAGTGACGTTATTGATAAACGCACGGTCATGGCTCACCAACATCACTGCACTGCTGCTCTGCGCTAGAAACTGCTCCAACCACTGAATGCTCTCTATATCAAGATGATTGGTCGGCTCATCGAGCAACAGCACATCGGGTTTCTGCAAGAGAATCTTTGCCAATTCTATTCGCATACGCCATCCGCCACTAAACTCACTTGTAGGGCGTTCCAAATCGGTGCGCACAAAACCTAGTCCAGATAGTGTGCGCTCTATCTCAGCCTCGTAGTTGTCTGCGCCCATCATCTGGTAGCGCTCATGTTCTTCGGTATAGCGCTGCACCAATGCCAAATAGTCGTCGCTATCGTAGTCGGTACGCTCGCCCAACTCGCGGTTCATCTTTTCAAGGCGTGCTTTCTGCTGGGTGTTTCCGGCAAAAGCCTTCCTTGCCTCCTCGCGCACCGTGGTGTCGTCCTGTAGAATCATCACCTGCGGAAGATAGCCAATGGTAGTATCGTTGGGAATGGCCACCACGCCACTTGTGGCCTTTTGCAGACCACAAATAATCTTCAGCAACGTGCTTTTCCCGGCACCATTCTTACCCACCAAGGCAATGCGGTCGCGGTCGTTTACCACAAAACTTACATCCTGAAAGAGGGGCTTCACACCGAATTCCACTTTCAGGCCTTCTACTGAAATCATTTCCCTTTATTTATTTTAGGTGCAAAAGTAAGCATTTTTTAGAACACATGCAAGTATTTTCAGTATTTACAAGGACTTTTCTCCTAACAATTAGGGATATTCCTACCAAACTATATGGTTTCCCTTCTTGCACAATACTTTTTTTATTATTACATTTGCATCAAGAAAACAAAAACATGTGAAACCTTTAAATAATTGAGAATATGAAAAAGTATACAATCAAGATGATGGCGATGATGATGGTGGCTGCTCTGGCCATGGTAATCACATCTTGCGGAGACGAGGATGACTACATCGCATACGACCTCTCAGGGGCCATTGGAAAGTCATGGACGGGATACATACAAAAATACTACTACGACCGTTGGGGCCTCAGCGGTGATGAATATCGCACGACCATTTATTTCGATTCAAACGGAACCGGCTACGAAGTGGACTACAACACCAGAAGCCGCTACAGCGACTACTATTATAGCAAGTTCTTCTGGACAGTTCGCGATCGCACTATCATCATCCGCTATGATGATAATGATTTCGCACCTGTGACCATCTCCGACTTTACGCTCGGAAGTGACTACTTCTCCGGATACATCGATGATGGCACCAACAACGACATTCGTTTCAGGCTGGCACTCGACCGCGACTTCGACTGGGATCCATATTATAGTTATTACGATCCCTACTACGATCCTTACTACTATGCAAAGCCTATGACTCGTGCAACCGGAAATAAAGAGAAAGCAAATTTCCATGCCTCGGGTGAGTTTGCGAAAAAGAAGGATGATGCCAAGTGATTTCCTTATTGAAAAAAATACCGAACTGTAAAATCGGCTATATGCCAAGCGTTATACCATCTATCGTCTCATGATACCCAATTATTCATGAGGCGATAGTTATTTTTGTAACCTAAAAGATTAGGTTTCATGGGGTAAAAGATTATGTTTCGCGAGGTGAAAGATATGGTTTCATGAGGTGAAAGATATGGTTTCGCGAGGTGAAAGATATGGTTTCATGAGGTGAAAGATAAGGTTTCGCAAGGTGAAAGATATGGTTTCATGAGGTGAAAGATATGGTTTCGCAAGGTGAAAGAT
>CACZPU010000039.1 GCA_902783165.1 uncultured Prevotellaceae bacterium | reverse complement strand
GTTTCTAAGCCCAGAGTCAGACAGAATCGTCACAAGCAAGGGCTAAATCAGACACTCGAAAAAATATCTGCGGATTTTAGGTTTAATTATTCCATTTGTTTTACGGCCAACGGATTATTTGGCAATAGTCTGTGGAACAAAGGATATAATACTGAAAACGACAAGGTTGATAAGTGGATAGTTTTTTTTTGAATGATTTTACATTGTTTTTTTACTTTTATTGTTCTTTTGTTGTATCTTTGCAGTCGCATTGTTAGCGTAGTTTCCAATAACATTTTATGTTGAGTAAATCTGACAACCTACAATGTCGAAATTGTATTTTTAAAATTTAGTTTATTCTTTTATATGATGATTAATCGAGTGCTGTTGCTTATAATATTAATAATTTTGCCAGTCTGCCAGATTTTAGCAGATGATGTGCCGACTATTAACCCTGTTGCTATCTTTGTCGACCAAAACGGCAATGAGGAGGAAAGTTCCAATTTTTCAGGCTCGGCTCCACTGAAGGGAATCTTCCATGCCAATGCCGAAAATGTAGGAGCTTATCAAGCAGTGTATGAATGGAGATTCACACTTGAAGGTCAAGACAAGCCCTACCTGGTGAGGTATGACCCTGACACGGAATACACGTTCTCCAAGGCGGGTACTCACAACATTGTGCTTTATGCCACGTTTGTGCAAGGCAGTGATACCATCAGTTTTACTCAAGACTTTTGGAGTGAGGTTAGCCCTATCAGAGTTACAATCAGTGAAAGCCTGTTGGAAATGCCAAATGCTTTCTCGCCCAACAACGACGACCACAATGATGTTTATAGAGCAAAGAAGAACTACAAGAGTCTGGTTGAATTTCATGCTTCCATTTTCAACCGTTGGGGGCAGAAACTCTATGAGTGGGACGACCCATCAGGTGGGTGGGATGGCAAATACAAAGGCAAGGACGTGAAAGAGGGTGTCTATTTCGTCGTAGTCAATGCCAAAGGTGCCGACGGTCGAGTTTATCATATCCGGAAGGATGTGAACCTGCTGAGGGGTTACACTGAACGAACTGGAAGTAGTGGTTATTAAGAAACGATGGAAAGAGAAGACAAGCAAATCAATGTAATTGGTGCCCGCGTCCATAATCTGAAGAATATCGACGTCACTATTCCCCGCAATTCGCTCACGGTCATAACCGGATTGAGTGGTTCTGGTAAATCATCGTTGGCTTTCGACACCATCTATGCCGAGGGACAGCGTCGATATCTTGAGACATTTTCTGCCTATGCCCGAAATTTCCTTGGTGGTATGCAACGGCCAGAGGTTGACAAGATTACTGGGTTGAGCCCCGTTATTAGTATTGAGCAGAAAACGACCAACAAGAATCCTCGTTCCACCGTTGGAACAACCACCGAGATTTACGATTTTCTCCGACTGTTATACGCTCGGGCTGGAACAGCCTATAGCTACATGACTGGTGAGAAAATGGTGAAATATACCGAGGAGAAGGTACTGGAGATGATTCATTCTGACTACTTCGACCAGAAAATCTACATCCTTGCTCCGCTCGTAAGAAACCGTAAGGGTCACTATCGTGAACTCTTTGAGAGTATGCGACGCAAGGGCTATTTATATATTCGCGTAGATGGCGAAGTTGTGGAAATAGCTCGAGGCATGAAGGTTGACAGATACAAGAACCACAACATTGAGGTGGTTATTGACAAACTTAAGGTACAGCAAAAAGACGACGACAGGCTGAGGAAGAGCGTGACCACGGCTATAAAACAAGGCGATGGTCTCATCATGATTCTCACTCCAGACAATATGCGAGTGAAATATTACAGCCGTCGATTGATGTGCCCAACAACTGGCATTTCCTATGGAGACCCAGCCCCCAACAAGTTTTCGTTCAACTCGCCTGAGGGTGCATGCCAGCACTGCAAAGGGTTGGGATACATCAACGAAATTGATTTGGGAAAAGTGATAGCCGACAACCATCTCTCTATCCGCGATGGAGCCATTGTGCCATTGGGTAAGTACAAGAACCAAATGGTCTTCTGGCAAATAGACTCCATCTTGAAGAAATACGATTTCAACTTGAACACCCCTGTTGAGGAGATTTCAGAGGATGCGCTACGCGAAATTCTTTATGGAACGCTGGAGACTGTTCGCATTGACAAGGAACTCGTGCATACGAGTAGCGACTATTTCGTTCAGTTTGATGGCATCATCAAGTATCTGAGGAATATCATGGACAACGACGATAGTGCAAGCGGACAGAAATGGGCCGACCAATTTCTCGAGACGACCACATGCCCTGAGTGTCACGGGCAACGGCTCAACAGGGAATCTTTGTCATACAAAATCTGGGGAAAGAATATTTCGGAACTGGCACAGATGGATGTGCTTGAACTGAAGGATTGGCTCGACGAGGTGGAAGACCACATGGAACCGCAGCAGCAGAAAATTGCTGCTGAGATTCTAAAAGAAATCCGCACACGTCTTTCTTTTATGCTTGAAGTGGGTCTAAACTATCTTTCGCTCGATCGCCCCACGGCGTCGCTCTCCGGTGGTGAAAGTCAACGTATCCGTCTTGCCACGCAAATAGGTTCGCAACTAGTGAACGTACTTTACATTCTTGACGAACCGAGCATCGGCTTGCATCAGCGAGACAACAAACGACTTATCGCTTCGTTGAAGGAGTTACGCGATTTGGGCAATACGGTAATTGTAGTGGAACACGACAAGGACATGATGCTCAATGCCGACTATATAGTGGACATTGGTCCCAAGGCGGGACGCAAAGGCGGTGAAGTGGTTTTTCAAGGCACTCCTTTTGCCATGATGCACCAGCACACCATTACCTCGCAATATCTCAACGGTGAGTTGGCCATTGAGATTCCGTCGTCTCGTCGACAAGGCAATGGTCACCAGCTTGTGTTACATGGTGCCCATGGCAATAATTTGAAAAATATAGATGTGACATTTCCATTAGGCAGTCTGATTGTTGTTACTGGCGTGAGCGGTTCAGGCAAGTCGACGCTCATCAACGAAACGTTACAACCAATACTCAGCAAGCGATTTTACCGTTCTTTGAAAATGCCCATGCCCTACGATAGCATAGAGGGAATCGAATATATAGATAAAGTGGTGAACGTTGACCAATCGCCTTTGGGCCGCACTCCACGATCTAATCCTGCCACATATACAGGTGTGTTTAGTGACATTCGTTCTTTGTTCGTTAACCTTCCAGAAGCCAAAATAAGAGGATACAAGCCTGGCAGATTTTCTTTTAATGTAAAAGGCGGACGCTGTGAGGCTTGTGGAGGAAACGGTTACAAGACCATCGAGATGAATTTTCTGCCCGATGTGATGATTCCATGCGAGATTTGTCACGGTAAGCGATACAACCGTGAGACACTGGAGGTGCGCTACAAAGGCAAGAGTATTGCCGATGTGCTTGACATGACTATCAATCAGGCTGTAGAGTTTTTCGAGAACGTACCCGATATATTGCGCAAAATAAAAACCATCCAGGATGTTGGACTTGGCTATATCAAGTTAGGGCAACCATCAACCACCCTTTCGGGAGGAGAAAGCCAACGTGTGAAACTGGCGACTGAATTGAGCAAACGTGACACGGGCAAAACGATCTACATTCTTGATGAGCCAACCACAGGACTACATTTTGAGGATATACGCATACTGATGGATGTGCTGCAGCGATTGGTAGATCGGGGCAACACAGTGTTGATAATAGAACACAACTTAGATGTCATCAAACTTGCCGACTTCATTATCGACATGGGACCTGAAGGAGGACGCAATGGCGGACAAGTGGTTGCTACAGGTACACCAGAAGAATTAGTACGTCAAGGTGTTGGGTATACAGCTGAATTCCTCAAAATGGAGATGAAAGGTAATATGTAACAAATGAATGGTTTAAATAAATAGCGTAAAAACTTGGAATATAATCACATAGATGTATAACGTTATAGAAAGTATAAGAACATGAAACTAATCAGTTGGAATGTGAACGGGCTTAGAGCATGCGAAGGAAAAGGTTTTTTCAGCGAAGCTTTCAAGAAGCTCGATGCCGATTTTTTCTGCCTACAAGAAACCAAGATGCAGGCAGGTCAATTGGATATTGCCTTCGACGGCTATGAATCTTATTGGAATTATGCAGACAAGAAAGGTTATAGTGGTACAGCCATCTTCACCAAGCAACATCCGTTGAATGTAAATTATGGTATGGGCATCGACGAACACGATCACGAAGGACGACTTATCACGCTTGAGATGGAATGTTTTTATCTTGTCACCGTATATACTCCCAATTCACAAGATGAACTCCGAAGACTAGACTATCGGATGCGATGGGAAAACGATTTCCTCAACTATATTAAACGGCTTGACGAAAAGAAACCTGTGATTTTCTGTGGCGACTTAAACGTGGCACATCAAGAAATAGACTTGAAGAATCCTAAGACCAACCGTCGCAACGCTGGGTTTACAGATGAGGAACGCGAGAAATTCTCAGCCATGCTCAATGCAGGGTATACAGATTCGTTCCGTTTTTTCTATCCCGACTTACAGAATGTCTATTCTTGGTGGAGTTATCGTTTCAAGGCACGCGAGAAGAACGCAGGGTGGCGTATAGACTATTTCGTGGTTTCCAATCGCATTGCATCTCAAATGCAAGGAGCTGTCATCCACAACGAAATTTTCGGCAGCGACCATTGCCCTGTAGAGCTGACTATTAACATTTAGAAACCCCAAAACAATTAAAACTATGAAATTTCAAACACTCCTGCAATCGTTCTCCTTCGAAGACATATTTCCTACATTAGCCGTGATGTATCCCAATGCTAAGCGTCATAGAAAGGAATTTGAAACAGCCTATGAAATATTGACAACTATAAGGCCGATTCTTTCTAAAAAGACCATCAAATACCAACTGATTGAATCGGAAACTGCAAAATCATATTATTATGGAGCACTTGATAGCAGTTTCAAAGCTTCTTGGGAAGTGCTGGCGGGCAAAGACATTGTTAAGCAGAAGCCTGTAGATCTTACAGACGAGGAGATTGCCGCAAACAGTCTTCTATGTGCAATATTTATTGGGCAGCATCCTGCAGAATTCGAATCTGCATACAAAGTGTTAGTTAGAACATAATTCTTTTTTATGTATTTGTTTTGCACTCGCATTAGGATGATTTCTCCAACTCATAACCTGCTTTTAAAATACTGATTATCTACTAAGGAATACGCAGAACATAATCAATAGAAAAACTCATCTATTGCAGTACCACTTATTTATAAAAAGGTGAAACGATAGATGAGTTATCTGTTATTTATAGTTAGTTTTTGTTATCTATAATGGTTAGTCGCGCAATATAGGCATTGTCATGCATCTTGCTCCCCCACCCGCCCTTGGCAATTCTGAACCAGGGAAAACTGCAACAAACTTGTCGTATGTGTTCATGTCTACTTTTCCGCTTACAATGTCTTCTGCCTCGAGGACGTTGAACCCGGCTTTTTCAAGAGCCTCAATAGTGTATGGATTGCGTTGGTATCCAAGTACCTTGTTGTCCCCAAGCGAGAAGAAATTTGCACCGCTATGCCATTGTTCACGCAGTTGGGACCATGGGTCAACGCCACCGCAATATACCGGTTCAATATCCCAACCCAATTGCTTTAGTCCTGTAAGCATGTTGTCAGTTTGGTAATAGCTTATCCTTCCATTGTCGATGGTGATGAGAGTTGTCTCTTTATCTGAGAATACGCCAGTTTTCTTTAGCATAGGTTCGAAGGCCATACAATAATGTTTGCCCAAGAAAGTGAATACCATGTCGAGGTGAATGAACGATTCGGGTTTGTCAGGAAGTTGTTGCACAAGAATGTTGAAGTGCTCACGCTCTTGTGCAAAAGTCTGCACGAGATATTCAATGCCTGTGGGATTTGTACGTATACCTTGGCCAATGCAAAGTAGGTCATTGGATGCTATTTGTACATCTCCTCCTTCGATGCGAGCTTCCGAACTCCATTTTTTTGCATTAAGGGTTTCTGCATGGAAGAAATTCCTGAAGATAGAATCGTAAATCAGCGACTCGCGTTCACGAACATCAAAACTCATTGAATTGATGAGCACTCTGTCGTAGATAGTTGATGATGCATCGCGAGTGAACATCAGGTTATAGAGAGGATCAAGCAAATATCTGTCATCGGAGCGTCCATCCCAAGTGGGGTTCTCATAACCTTCAATCAATGTTCTTGCCAATGAGTTGGAATCCATCTGCATCAGTTGGTCAGACAACTGAGCATTGACTGCATAAGCTCGCATGCTCTTTCTTGCAGCATTGTGACGAAGACTTTCTGAAACCAATTCACTCCGAACTCCCTCTCTGTTCATCAACTCTTCCAGAATGTCTTTCACATAGTAGACATTGGTCCATCGTTCTAGAACACCGCAAAAATTGGCATATTCTTTGTCCACAGTGCCTTTGTCGAGGATGTCGCTGTAGAGTGCATGTGCAGCATTGAGTGGAGTCATGCGCTCTATTTCGTATCCTGGTTTTCGCAGCAACACTGCTCTAAGCCTTCCTGTTTCAGATGTGACATTCACCTTGCATGGTGTTATTTTCGTATTCATCATCTTATTTTTTATTAGAATAATTCTGCAATCATGCAACGGGCGCTTCCGCCGCCAGTGTTTTCTATGTTATGAATGTCTGGCGAGACAATCTTACAATCATTTTCCAACAGGTTCGTCTGCTCAATGTTGAGCGATAATCTGGCTTCTTGACTCATGACAAGAATTTTTTCATTATTGTCATTTTTTACTTCAAGCATATTACCTGCAAAATGATGCATTTGGTCGAGCGAAATTGGAACTATTTGCTTGCCTTTAGATTCAAGCAATTGGCATAGCTTTTCGCGTTGCAAGTTATCTTTGATGGATTCCAAACATACTACAGCATAGCGTGTTCCGAGATGCATGATTACATTGGTGTGATAAACAGGAACGTGGTTCTCGTCCTCACTGTCGAACAAAAAGAAGTTATAATTCAACTCTTCTGCCCATTTGTTGAGTACATCTTCGTTGGTTCTCGGTGAACGGCAAGCAAAAGCAATTTTGTTGTCGCGGTCGAGTATAAGTGAACCAGTCCCTTCAAGATATTTACCATCGGATTCCCATGAAGTGAGGTCTATCACCTTATCATAACTCATTTTGTCCAACACCTTCACAAGCTTTTGACGCTCTTTCCTGCGGTTCGGAGCAAACATAGGATAGATGACAAGCACTTTTTGATTGCGTCCGTTTACCAATTCGCAGTGAGTGGAAAAGCAGTTGTTTGGGAAAATAGAATCGGGCGTGAATGGAATGGGCGTGTCTTGAACAACAACAACTTCAACTCCATTGCATTTGAGTAATGACACATAACGGTCGAATTCTTCAATGGCCTTTCTTTCCACATATGCAGCCTCTTCTTTCGTTTGACTGCAATTTTGGAATGCATTATTAACGGCAGTCTCCTCGTTGAATGAAAAAGAGACTGGCCGCACCATAAGCAATCTATTTGTTGTCTGCATGTTTAACATTTAAATAGACATTTCGTTGAATGTTTTCTTGATGATGCCGATAGCTTCCATCAATTGGTCTTTTTGAATGCACAAAGGCGGTGCAAAACGTATGATATGGTCGTGGGTTGGTTTTGCAAGCAAGCCATTTTCCATCATGTGTATACAAATATCCCAAGCAGTCTTACCATTCACAGGTTTGGTCACGATGGCATTCAACAATCCTCGTCCCCGGACCATTTCGATAAAGGGTGATTCAATCTTCTTGATTTCTTCTCGGAAGATTTTGCCCATCTTCTCTGCATTTTCAACAAGGTTTTCATCTTTTACTACTTTCAAAGCCTCTACCGCAACACGAGCAGCTAATGGAAAGCCTCCAAATGTTGAGCCATGCTCACCAGGTTTGATATTCAACATGATGTCATCATCGGCTAAGCATGCAGAAACAGGAAGCACACCACCTCCAAGTGCTTTGCCAAGTACAACAATGTCAGGGCGGATATTGTCATGCTGGCAGCAAAGCATCTTTCCTGTACGTGCTATACCTGTCTGTACTTCATCGGCTATAAACAGAACATTGTGCATTTTACAAAGGTCATAACATTTCTTGAGATAACCGTCGTCTGGAACGAAAACTCCAGCCTCACCTTGTATCGGCTCCGCAATAAAAGCACATACTTCTTCACCAAATTCATTAAGAGCATTTTCTAAAGCTTCACTGTCATTGTATGGTATGTGGATAAAACCTGGAGTGAGCGGACCGTATTGAGCGAAACTACTGGGGTCATTACTCATGGTTATTACTGTAACAGTGCGTCCATGGAAATTACCGTCACAGCAAATCACCTTGATTTTGTCATTTTCAATTTCCTTTTTTACTGCACCCCATCTTCTTGCAAGTTTCAAGGCTGTTTCGACTCCCTCTGCTCCTGTATTCATAGGAAGTACGCGGTCGTAGCCGAAATATTCGTGAATGAATTTTTCATATTCACAAAGTGCATCGTTGTAGAATGCTCTTGAAGTAAGACACAGCAAGTCTGCTTGATCCTTCAATGCTTTCACAATACGTGGATGGCAATGTCCTTGATTAACTGCTGAATAGGATGAAAGAAAGTCGAAGTATTTCTTTCCTTCAACGTCCCATACGTAAATACCTTCTCCTCGATGAAGGACTACAGGCAGCGGATGATAATTATGTGCACCATAGCGTTCTTCCATGTCCATGAAGTGCTGGCTTCTTGATTTCTCGGAAATGTTAGTAGTAGTCATATTATAATTCGATTATTAAGTTTTAAGTTATTCTTTGGCAAATATATGAATAATCTTGCAATTTTCATGCATTATTGAAATTAAATATTGTTAAGAACAATGTAGTTCATATGAATCCAATAATATTTACACATTAAATAAATATGTTTAGACTTTTCGTTATAAAAATAATCAAATTGTTTTTGTCCGACACACTTTTTTTATATCTTTGCAAACGAATAGATTATCATTCAATAAGAAACTCTGAACTGTAATGAAAAAGCCCCTTATCAGTTTTATAGTAACCTATCATAACGAACCATTACTGCTTTTGCGCGAATGTATTGAAAGCATTCTGAAGTTGAATCTTAACGATGAGGAAAGAGAAATTGTTCTCGTAGACGATGGCTCGGATATATGCCCTCTGAATGAGTTGACCGATTTCCGCGACGAGACTGTTTATATTCGTCAAAAGAATCAAGGTGTGAGCGAGGCAAGAAACAAAGGCTTACAAGTATGTTTAGGCACTTATGTTCAATTTGTTGATGCTGATGATACACTGATTACTGCTGGATATGAATTGTGTCTAAAAAAAATCAGAGAGTGCCAACCAGATATAGTTGTATTCAATACCACTGACCAGGACACAGAGGTGGACACTCCAGACTTGTTCGATGGTCCAGTAACGGGTGCGGAGTATATGCGTCATAACAATCTTAGGGCTTCGGCCTGTGGATATGTGTTCAGTAGGAAAATCCTCATCGACTTGCGCTTTACTGCAGGCATTGAATATGGCGAGGACGAGAAGTTTACGCCACAACTTATACTCAGGGCTGAGCAATTATATTACACCCCAACTCCAGCATACTTTTACAGAGACAATCCCAATTCGGTTTCCAACAGGAAAAGTGCAGAGGCAATAACAAAACGTCTTGATGACACAGAACATGTGATTTTCTATCTAGATCACCTCTCAGCAGTGTTGCCACAAAACGAACGCACTGCATTGGAAAGAAGGGTTGCCCAATTGTCAATGGACTATATATACAATATTATCCGACTGACACATTCAAGTCAAACCTTAGAGGAGCGGATTGAAAGGTTGCACAAAAGGGGATTGTTCCCACTTCCAGACCGCGACTACACAACCAAATACCGCCTTTTTGTCAGATTGACACGATATGCCACAGGAAGAAAACTTCTTATGGCTATTCTAAAAATGAAACACTAACTAGCCTCACTACCTTTCGACTGCCTACGGAAGATGACAAACAAATTGGAAAACAAAATCTCGGTGATAGTTACCACATATAACCAAGAACGTACCATAGGCCGCACGCTTGATTCGATTTTGGTTCAGCAGTGTAGTATACCCATAGAGATAGTAGTGGGCGATGACTGTTCCACCGACGGTACGCTGCGTGTAGTGGAGCAATACATTAACCGTACAAAGGAAAAAGCCAACGGCAAATTTGAAATCAAACTGTTGGCAAATGAGCGCAATAAAGGCATCGTTGATAATTATTTCGGTTGCCTTATGGCATGCAGTGGACAGTACATCGCAGACTGTGCTGGTGACGACTATTGGTGCGACATCCTTAAATTGGAAAAGGAACTGCGCATATTGGAGCAATATTCTGATGTGACATTGGTGCACACAAATTGGCGTTTTGCGGATACTTCAAAGGGCATGTATGCCGATGCGGGCACATTGTCGTTTCGACAGCCATTCACCCCTGGCTGTGACATGTTAGAGACGATAATATGTCAGGAAAGACATGTCGTGCACCTATGTACCGCACTCTATCGCAAGGAAACTGTATTGGAGGCGTGCAGTGAAAACAAGCTTCTATTCCCAAACAACGATTGGGCATGCGAAGATATTCCAATTGTCTTCATGTTGGCGCTAAAAGGAAATGTTGCCTATCTGCCAGAGGTGACGCTGAATTATTCCATTGGCAATGAGTCGGTATCGAATCATGCCGACCCCGTGGAGCAGTTCAAGTTTGTAGCAGCTATTACACAACTCAGCCACTATCTCTCCTCAACCTACCATATAAGTGGTAAACGTGTTGATGAGTTTTTCGAGAATCGTTTATATGCTCTCTCAATGCATGCTTTTAGAGCTCACAACAGGGAAATGCGCGATGGACTTCTTGAATTGAAAAGACAATGGAGCGTGGGAAACACCCCCAAGCTCAGACGCGTTAATTATATTATGGGTCACAGGCTACTATGGAGTGTGGCTCTCATGGTGCGCAGTGGCTACTTGCAGATGAAGAAGCTTGTCATGTGGTAATGACATCTGAGGCATAGACTTTTACGTATTTCCCATCGCGACTGTTGAAGAAAATTTTTGTGCCTGCATGGTTGTATATTGGATGCGGATGTGCATCCTGTCCAAGCCAGTCACTGCAATGACGACATAAAGGAATCCATTGCAACCGACCTTCATCCCAAAATGGCAACACACGCGAGATGTATTCTCCGTCCTTTTTATGAGGGTCCGGGCCATTGTCGGTGCTATTCTCACGTACCTTTTTGATGTCTTCAGGATACTTGAAATAACCGTCGCAGCAAAGGTTCTGTTGATGATCCATGGTAAAATGGCCATATGCGTTATAATCATCAGGAAGAGCAATCTCCCAATATTTTTCTGTTCTAAGTTCATATTTCCCTACCATTGCGGGCCCGTTAGCATAGCCTCCGTGGTAAATGATGACTTGTCCATCATCGCTCCACATTTCATGACAAACCCAGTCGTTAGCACTTCGTGTAAAACCTCTGGGGTTACCGAAGGTGTCTTCGCCCGCTCTGCGCACACGGACGATTTGGTCGGTAGAATGATTATACAACCAAATGCGACGAATGCCACAGTCTTTGTACGGCCATTCATGGTTGAACATGATGATGTCTGGGTTCGATGGATTAAACTGCACATGGGTAATCCAACATAAGGGAACCACTTTTTGGTATAACAACTTTCCTGTTTCAGTATCGAAAACACAGAGATAACTGTTGAGTTGCTCTTGTTGTACGCGTTGGTCAATATTGTAAACAGGTCGGCGGTCTAGACCAAATCCTTCCGTTTCGGGATTGTAGTCGAGAATTCTGCCATCGGTCATCGGTACGCAAAGCAAGCGTCCATCATCACTGACGTGGGTGAAGGCAGTCATCCTTCCGTGAGGGACATTGTTCAATATATGCACTTTGCCGTCGGCTGCAACTTTGCAAATCAGATTATCTTGAATAAAATAAACGACATCACGTTTACAATCGAGGCATACACTCGCCTTGCCTAAACCTCTTCCAGGGTTGCCGTCGAAGTAGACATAGCTTTTTAAGATACCATGTCTATTGTCGGTCAGACGTTGCTCTACTCCACTATTCAGGTCTTTCACATAGACGTTTGGATGTCCATCTTTATCACTGATAAGATAGATGCGCTGGTCGTCTGCGCTGAGCGATGAACATGTAAAATAAAGAAGCTGTGTATTGTATCCAGTGGAATCATCATGACAACCACTTATTAATTGTCTTTCTTGCATGATTTTTGTTTTAAAATGATAATCTGATTTTTATTCAATTGACGATGGACAATTGCTTTTGTAATCCTAAATTATACATAGTTGTTTACATTATAGAAATGTTGCTTACGTTAAATAGAAATAATGTTTAAGTTGTCTATTAACGCGAAAAACAGCTTTTAGTCAACAAAACAGAAAAGAGAGTTGCTCGTTTTAGCGCGAACAACTCTCTTTGTATATATCACATGGAAGCTAGACTGACGATATGCTATGAATCTCAGACCTTGGCTTCCGAAGTTTTAGATTAATGCTGCAGATATCCAGTTGTAGAAGAAACTGCACACACCACAAACTGCAATTCCAAGAGTGCATATAGCCAATGCAAGTTTGGTGTTGAAATCACTCTTGAATGTTGGCAATGGGGTGTCTGTCTGCTTAATATACATCGCTTTGACAATGAGCAGATAGTAGTAGAGTGATACCACTGTGTTGATCAATGCAATGAATACGACGAAATAAGCAAACGATGAACCTTGTTGTGCAGCAGCCATGAACACGAAGAATTTACTGAACATACCCGCAAATGGCGGTATACCTGCCAGAGAGAACAAGGCAATCGTCATGAGGAATGCCAACTTGGGGTTAGTGCTATAGAACCCATTATATGCAGCCATATCGGTTCGCCCGTTGTTGTTTTCCTCTACAACGCTGATTACAG
>CACZPU010000038.1 GCA_902783165.1 uncultured Prevotellaceae bacterium | reverse complement strand
TGCCAGCGGACATTATAAACCATACGTACGTTTTGGATTGGCTGAGGAAGATGGTTACAACTGGTATAAAGGAACAAAGTTCTTTGGTAACGACAGTTGGATTAATGAGGGGTATGCCCCCGGAAATCCAGCTACTCCAGGTGGCGATGGTGTGCTCTCCATTACTGACGATGATGGTAACTTGAACTCTCGTGTTAAGGGCGGACTTTGGGCGGACGATTGATTCGTGCTCAAGACCATGTAACTTTCAACTACACGAAAACAAATAAGACGTAAATAGCTTTTTTACAATATACTTGAAACTTGAGTTAATTAATATGCAGGATGTGGCGAGTGATTCGTCGCATCCTGTTTTTTTATGGACAGATGTTTGTTCTTTTGGGAAAATGTTGTATCTTTGCATGATAGAATGAAAAAAGGACTAATGAAAACCAAGTGATTCATATGTCGTGTGCTCCTTTATCAATTAAATTTCCAAAGCATGAGAAAAATAGTTTATATGGCAATGGTGGTCGCTGCGGCATTGATGACGGCTTGCGGCGGCAAGGCACCCGAGGGTAATCCAGAGGCTGACTCTCTGAGAAATGTGTTGAACAACCAATTGGCGGAAATGAGCGAGATGGACTTGTTCCTGGATGCTGTGAATGCCAGCATGGATAGCGTGGTGAACATGGACGGCACCATTATGAGAGTGGTGGGGGAGAGTCCGCTGTCGCGCAAGCAGCAAATCAAGCAGAATATCGAGGCATACAAACAGATATTGCAACGGCAGCGCGAACGCCTGGCTGTGCTGGAGGAAAAACTGAAGAACAGCAACGGACAGAATGCGAAGTTGCTTAAAACCATCGAGTCGCTGAAACAACAACTCGAGGAGAAAGACCAGGCTATCGTGGAACTGACAGACGAACTGGAAAAGCGCAATTTCGACATAAAGACGCTAAAGACGCATGTGGAGAAACTGAACACACAGGTGGCAGAGCTTGAAGAGGAGACTCGCAGCCAAGAGGAGGCTCTCGTGGCTCAGAGCGACTTGATGAACGAGGCGTATGTGTTCATCGGCTCGAAAAAAGAACTGAAGGCTGCCGGATTGCTCTCAGGCGGCTCGTTGTTCAAAAAGAGCAAACTCGACTTGTCGAAGGTGGATGCCGGCGCGTTTAAGAAAGTGGACATCCGGAAAAACACATCTTTCTCCATCCCTGCCAAGAAGGCTACCGTGCTCACGCAGATGCCTGCCGGTTCGTACACCATTGCTGACAATGGCGACGGCACCAGCACACTGACCGTCATTGATGCCAACCGGTTCTGGAGTGTGTCGAACTTCCTCGTGGTGAGATATTGATTGTCTCCGCCACCTCATACCTTCAACTCTTATCACCTCATAACCATTCACGATATGAAACATTCAAGATGCTATTTGCTGTTGCTGTTATGCTGCATGGCACTGGCTCTGCAGGCTCAGCAGCGTGAACACGTGGTCCAACGTGGTGAGGACTTTGCCACCATCGCCAAGAAATATGCCATCACAGAGCAGGAGCTGATGGATGCCAATCCCACCAGTAAGCAGTGCTATGTGGGACGGAAACTGATTATCCCGAAACATGGAGTGCCGGTGGAGCGAAAGAAGGTAACTCCCAAATCGCTTGACATCGAACTACTCTCCTCGGGTGAGAACATTCTCACCAAGAGCAGTGCCACTTCTTACCAAGTGGGACAGGCTCTCTGGCGGAAAGGGAAGTATGATGAGGCCATGGTATATTTGAATGCTGCACTGAAGGATGGGGAAACACGAGCATATTATCCTCTTGGCGATTGCTACTCAAAGGACAGCATGCAGTGCTATGATGAGGTGAAAGCTTTGGATTGTTTCAATAATGCCATCAAAAACACCAAAATAAAGTCTGACGAGTATTACTGGCGTTCTTGTGGAAGACTTGCACAGAGATATTATGAAGGGCTTGGCGTGCAGAAAGACTTGGGCAAAGCTAAGTATTATGCAAAAGATTTCCAGAATTATTCTGATAATAACAGCCGTAAAGAAGCAGTCGCACTTCTAAAGAAAATACAGGAAGAGGAAAGAGCCGTGGCTGAGAAAAAGGCTGCGGAAAAGAGAGCACTTGCAGCTAAGGCTGCAGCTGAAAAGAAGGAGCAGGCCCGTCTTAGAGCAGAACAATTGAAGAAAGAGAAGGCGTTGACGGATAGCAGACGACAGAGCAATACGGCTGCCCCAGCACCTCCTTCTCGACAATTGGCAAGCAATGCACCGCGACAGAATAGTGCCAGCAGCCCTAACAACAGTGTTGGCAACTCTAACAATAGTGCAAGAACCGACCTTAAACCATTTACCGTCAAAGCGGGTATGGTAGAAATGACTTACTATCCGCAACCTGATGGCTCTATGAAATCGTATACCAGAAGTCCTTGCGTCTATTGTCATGGCAGTGGGCAATGCAGTGGATGCATGTATGCGGCAATGGTACAGAGCGCTGTCTCTTATGTCTTTATTTGTCCCATGTGTGCAGGTACCCGCGTTTGCAATAAGTGTCGTGGGAAATGTTTCACGGAGTCGTGGGGGTATGTCGACCGTTTTAACAATGGATATATGGCCAATGATCAGGGTTCTGTAATCACTTCTGCAGATGTTCAGGCAGCCAAGAGCATGAGAAGTTCTTCGTCCTCATCTTCTACCAGTAAATCATCTTCATCAAGTAGCCGTTCTGGAGGAACTTGTAGCAGGTGTCACGGTACAAGGATAGACCCTATGCCAAATTCAGGAGGAAGCATGCAGTCGTGGGTTGGCTACTATAACTCGGAAGGTGTCCGTTGTACGTATTGTGGCAAGTACACCAGCCATTTCCATGACCGTTGTCATTCGTGTAATGTCCCCTCTTATTAGAAGAACAAGCGGAGAGTGTTTCTCGACGTGAAATAGGCTCTTTGTGTGTGACACAAATTGATGGTAAAGCAAATTACTCGTATTTTTGCAAAAATTTGGCAAAAAACTTGTTTGTTTGCTAAATTTGATGTAATTTTGCACCCGCAAATAATGGCAGCTCGTCAAAATACAAGAAATGAGCAGCAAAAAGAAGATAATAAATAACATAAGTTTAACATAAAATTTAAAGCAAAGAAAACATGATTATTGTACCGGTAAAAGATGGCGAGAACATCGAAAGAGCACTGAAGAAGTTCAAGAGAAAGTTTGAGAAGACAGGCGTTGTGAAGGAACTCCGCGCTCGTCAGCAGTTTGACAAACCCTCTGTTCTGAAGCGTCTGAAGATGGAACATGCCATCTATGTACAGAAACTCCGCCAGGCAGAGGAATAAGATATCGGCGTATAAAGCGCATTGAACGAATTTATTTCGCCGAAAATTTGGTGGTTTGAAATAAAATGCGTATATTCGTTGCCGAAAATCGTGAGTAAGCATGCTTGTCGTGCTGGGTCGGCCAATAACTATTTGGCTGCTTGCGGCTTGAATACAAAGGGCAACGTATGATTGAAGTTTTTTTGAACTACCTGCTTTCCGAGCGAAACTACTCTGCGAAGACAGTAAAGAGCTATGGCGATGACTTGCGGTCGTTTGAGGCGTTTTTTAAAAATCTGGATTGTCAGCTCTCGTGGGAATCGGTAGACTCCGACATAATCCGTGACTGGATGGAGAGTATGATGGACAAAGGAAACAATGCCACTTCAATCAATAGACGATTGAGTGCTTTGCGTTCCTTTTATCGTTTTGCCCTTTCCCGTGGACTGATAACCCGAGATCCGGCTCATGGAGTGGTTGGGCCAAAGAAGGAGAAGCCCCTGCCGCAGTTTGTCAGAGAAAACGATATGGACCGTCTGCTCGACTCGTGCAAGTGGGACGATAGCTTGAAAGATGTTCGCGCGCGTACTATATTATTATTGTTCTATACAACGGGCATTCGTCTTTCGGAACTGGTGGGGCTCGATGATAACATGGTGGATTTCGTGAACCGCCTAATAAAGGTGACGGGAAAAAGGAACAAACAGCGCGTCATCCCGTTTGGCGAAGAACTGTACGAAGCGCTTGAGGGCTATATGCGCCTACGCGACGAACAGGTGGAAAAAAGCTCGGGTGCCCTTTTCGTTACCGACAACGGTCTGCGAATGAACCACAATCAGGTGAGGTGTCTTGTGAAGAAGAATCTAAGCAAGGTAACCACCATGAAGAAACGAACACCGCATGTGCTCAGACATTCATTCGCAACTGCCATGCTCAACCATGATGCAGGATTGGAAAGTGTAAAAAAGCTGCTAGGGCATCAAAGTCTTTCTACGACGGAAATATATACCCACACAACTTTTGAGCAGCTGAAAAAAGTGTATAGTAAAGCCCATCCAAGGGCATAATCTTTAACCCTTAAAAAATAGGAGGTAACTATGGAGATTAAGATTCAGTCGATTCATTTCGATGCTACTGATCAGTTGAAGGCGTTTATTGAGAAAAAAACAGCCAAGTTGGAAAAATCCTATGAAGATATTCAGAAGGTGGATGTACAGCTTAAAGTGGTGAAACCTGCTACCGCCATGAATAAAGAGGCTGCACTGGCCGTCTCTATTCCAGGCAACACCCTGTATGTGGAGAAAGTTTGCAACACCTTTGAGGAGAGTATTGACCAATGTGTGGATTCAATGAAGGTGCAATTGACCAAATTCAAGGAAAAACAACGTAACAGATAAAAAAATCTCGAAAAAATTTTGGAGATTAAAAAAATCGTCGTATCTTTGCAGCCGTTTTAGAACAAGTCCTAATAGGTTGGCCTAAACGGCTGCGAGGATTTGCCTCTTTAGCTCAGTTGGCCAGAGCACGTGATTTGTAATCTCGGGGTCGTTGGTTCGAATCCGACAAGAGGCTCAGCGAAAGCGAAGGA